>CANQFX010000044.1 GCA_947600015.1 uncultured Bacilli bacterium | reverse complement strand
GTAAAGAATTTTTTGATAAGATTATTGATGTTGTAACTTTACTTGGTGGCGATTTGAATGATGCTTTGTAAGTTATCCCTAAAAAACATCAAGAAAAGTATGAAAGACTATGCCATCTACTTTTTCACACTGATTCTTGGTGTAGCAATATTCTATGTTTTTAATGCCCTAGATAGTCAAACTGTTATGATGGATGTTTCACAATCAACAGCAGAATTAATTGAGCTTATGATGACTATGTTATCTGGAGTTAGTGTATTTGTGTCATTGATATTAGGATTTTTAATTATTTATGCTTCAAGATTTTTAATAAAAAGAAGAAACAAAGAGTTTGGAATTTACTTAACACTAGGTATGAGTAAAAGAAAAATATCTTTAATATTATTCTTTGAAACATTATTTATTGGTATTATTTCCCTTTTTGTAGGATTAGGACTTGGAGTATTACTATCCCAGGCAATGAGTTTAGTTGTTGCGAATATGTTTGAAGCAAATTTAACAAAATTTACCTTTGTATTCTCATCCTCTGCTTGTATGAAAACAATTCTTTATTTTAGTATCATGTATTTACTTGTTATGATTTTTAATACTTATAGTGTAAGTAAATGTAAGTTGATTGATTTATTCAATGGTGCAAAAACAAATGAAAAAATTAAACTAAAAAATCCTTATCTTTGCATCCTTATATTTATCATATCTTCTATTGTACTTGGAAAAGCATATCACATGGTAACAGTAGAATTTTTAACTTTACAAGAAGTAACAGACATCATGAAACCTATCATCATGGGTGCAGTCAGTACATTCTTTATATTTTGGTCTTTGTCAGGATTAATTTTAAGAATAGCAATGAGTATTAAAAAATTCTATTACAAGGGATTAAATAGTTTTACATTAAGACAATTTTCAAGTAAACTTAACACAACGGTATTTTCAACTACGGTGATTTGTTTAATGTTATTTGTAACGATATGTTTATTATCTGCTTGTCTTACGATGAAAAATTCTATGAATGCAAATATTAGAGAACTTGCTCCAGCAGATGCCATGTTTACACAAAATATCAATATGGACAAATACTATGATGATTATCGAAGATATGGATACAATGATTCACAAATAAAAAACTCGCATTATACAGCGAAAGAAATGTTTGAACAATTTCACTTTGATATTACTTCTTATTTTAAAGACTATATAGAAGTGAATACTTATGCAACACCAGACTTAACAATGAACAATACGTTAGGTTCTTTATTAGAGGAGGTTAGAACGAATTTTCCATTTTTAGCTTACGATACCAAAGAACCTATTATGAAAATTAGTGATTATAATAAAGTAGCGAAATTCTATGGAATAGAGGAATATTCTTTAAATGATGATGAGTATATGATTATTGCTGATTTCAATTCTATGGTTAAAGTAAGAAATCTTGCGTTAGAAAATAAAGAAAAAATTCATTTATTTGGTCACACGTTAAAACCAAAGTACGATTCGTGTCAAGATGGATTTCTAGAAATGTCTAGCAATCATATTAATTCAGGAATTATACTAGTTTCTGATCAAGTGATAGATGAGCAATATTTAGTTCAAAATCATTTGATAGGGAATTATAAAGCATCGGATAAAAAAGAAATAATGAAATTAGAGAATAATATTAATAAATTAGATAAAGATGAAAAAGCAAATATTTATTTACTTCCTAGTGGACAAACAAAATATGATATTAAAGAAGCAACAACAGGATTATCGGCAATGGTTACATTTATTGGTCTTTATTTAGGAGTAATTTTCTTAATTAGTAGTGCAGCAATTTTAGGATTAAAAGAATTATCTGAAAGCAGTGATAATAAAGAAAGATTTAGAATGTTAAGAAAGATTGGTACAGATGAAAAAATGATGAATAAAGCATTATTTAGACAAATAGCCATATTCTTTATGCTACCTTTAATACTTGCTTTAATTCATTCTATCTTTGGTATAATGTTTGCAGTAAAAATACTAGAAGTGTTTGGTAATGAACAATTATTACCATCCATCCTTACAACAGCAATATTTATTATTATAATTTATGGGGGATATTTCTTCATTACTTATTCTTGTAGTAAAAGCATTATAAAGGAAAGATATTAATATGTTGCAAAGGATTCATAAGGAGGAAAAACTTAGTTTTTACTAATTCCTTTGATCATATGAATTACTTTATTTCAATGAAAACAGCAATTGTAGTTTTTCCTTTCATAGCGCTATTATTTTCAATTCCTTTTCTGTTTCTTCAATATCATAAATATGGATCAATTCCTCCTTTTAAAGTATTCATTGTATATTCATTTATTCTTTATCTCATAACTGTTTATTGTTTAATTATCCTACCTTTACCAAAGAAAGAAGACGTTATATATAAACCAAATATGATAAAAATCCTTCCTTTTGGATTTATTCATGACTTTATAAGAGAATCATCATTGGTTTTAACAGATCCCACTACGTATGTAAAGGCAATGAAAGAACCATGTTTTTATACCGTCATCTTTAATATTTTTATGACAATTCCTTTTGGAATGTATTTAAGGTATTACTTCAAATGTAGTTTAAAAAAAACATTATTGATAAGCTTTATTTTAAGTTTATTTTTTGAACTAACACAACTTACAGGATTATATGGTCTATATTCATATCCATATAGAATATTTGATGTGGATGATTTAATTATGAATACACTAGGAGGAGCAATCGGATATTATATGGAATATTTAGTAATAAAAAAGTAGGGAAATGTGATATACTAAAATAGATAAAATAGAAAGGAAGAGAAAAATGAAAAAAAAGATTCCAACAACAGAAGCAATCTTTCCTATGCCAGTCTTAATGATTGCGACTTATAACGAAGATGGTAGCGTTGATGTTATGAATGCTGCTTGGGGAACGATGTTACAAAGAAACCAAGTATTATTAAATTTATCAGAGTCTCATAAAACTGTGAAAAATATAAAAGAAAGGAATGCTTTTACGATTAGTATTGCGGATTCTCATCATGTAAAAGAAGCGGATTATTTTGGAATGGTATCAGGAAATAACGAGAAAGATAAATTTAAAAATAGTGGGTTAACGGCAATCAAATCGGAACGGGTGGATGCACCAATCATTGAAGAATTTCCCATCTGTATAGAATGTGAATATCTTACTAGTCAAAAGGATACATATGGATATGGAGTCATTGGGAAAGTAATCAATGTTTTGGCAGAAGAGAACGTATTGACAGAAAATCAGATAGATATTACGAAATTAGAAGCAATTGCTTTTGATCCTTACACGCATGGTTATTATAAAGTAGAAGAAAGAGTAGGAAATGCTTTTCATGATGGATTAGAATTAAAAAAATAATATCTAGTACTTGATAAACAGATATAAAAACACTTCTGACTCAATTTATAAAAAAAGAAGAATATCACAATATATTCTTCAAAATAAAAGAGTTCACTTCAACGAGAACTCTTTTATTTTGCATTTGTTTTTACCGTTGGAAGAATTGGTGGAATGGGAGAAACCGATTGCACTTTTGGTGCTGGTTGACTGGTTGGGATAACCGTAGGAACTCTCGGTGGAGCAACGACAGTAGAAGGTGGTGTAGGAACAATCTTGGTTTGTGCAGGTTGATTTGTGATGGTAGAATTTGTTTGATTCATAGCAGAAGGTGTATAAGCTATTTTATTTGTAGTAGCAGGCATCACAGTTTGTTTAAAGTTCTGCGTGACGAAATGATTGGCAGGAGGAGTGGTAGCTATGACAGGAATAGGAGTTTTATTATTCGCAGGTATTACTGGATTCTGTTTGACAGGAATCGTAGAAGCAGTTGGTACAACTACATTATTGGTTGATTTATTTTGCCCCACACGAACAGGATTTTCTACTTTTGGTAGAGGAGCGTTAGAAGTAGGGGCAGGAATTGGTTTGGCATTTGTTTTGGATATTGTAGTAGGCGTATTTCCACCTAATTTTTCTATGACGGCAGGAGTTGTTTTTGCCACTGTTTTTTCTTCCAATTTCTCTGTGACAGTAGTAGGTGCAAGTTTTACATCTTCGTCCATACTTTTTGTAAGGGACTCTTCATTTTCATCGTCATTTTCAATTTCAATTACACGGTATACTTCAGAAAAACTAGTAAGTCCTTGTAAGGCTTTTTCTAAAGCATCTTGCAACATCGTAATTGTTTTAGAAGTGTATACCATTTCTCTTAATTCATCTTTGGAAAGTTTTTCATTATTTAAGGCACTGCGAATATCTTCATCGAGTTCTAGAACCTCTTGAATCGCAATTCGACCTTTATAACCTTTACGACATTCCGTACAGCCTTTTGGATTAGCATCATATAAAGTCGCAACTTCTTGATTCATATACTTACGGAATACTTTTTTTTCATATAGTGTTGCTTCGCGCTTAATACGGCATTTAGGGCAAAGTTTTTTGGCTAGTCGTTGGGAAATAATTCCCGTTAACGCAGTAGATAATAAATAACGTTCTACATCCATATCCAAAAGACGTTCAATGGTAGAAAGAGAGTTGTTTGTATGGATAGTAGATAAAACTAGATGTCCTGTAATAGAGGCACGAACGGCAATTTGTGCTGTTTCTGAATCACGAATTTCTCCAATTAATATAATATTTGGGTCTTGTCGTAAAATAGAACGAAGGGCAGCAGCGAAAGTCATTCCAATCTCAGCATTTACTTGTACTTGATTGATACCCTCTAGATTCATTTCGATGGGATCTTCTACGGTAATAATATTTGTTTCGGGTTTATTTAACTCTTGCAAAATAGAATAAGTAGTAGTAGATTTACCAGAACCAGTAGCTCCCGTTACTAATATAATTCCATTCGGAATTCCCATCATTCGTTTTAATTTTACTAAATTGGCAGGATGAAATCCTAAGGATTCAATTCCCTCTAAACTACGCGTATAGTCAAGAATACGAATTACTACTTTTTCTCCCTCATTCAAAGGAAGACAGGAAACACGCATATCAAGGTATGTTTCTCCAAAAGTTCCTTTAATTGCTCCATCTTGTGGTAGACGAGATTCCGTAATGTTCATGTTGGCAAGTAGTTTTAAACGAGTAGTTAAATTTCGTTCATAAGCTTTAGGAATATAAGTATAGTCTTGTAAATCTCCGTCAATACGAAAACGGACCATCATCCCATCTTCTCTAGGATCGAAATGAATATCAGAAGCTCTATTCTTAGAAGCCGCAATAATAATATAATCTGCAATTTGAGTAATAGGAGACCTAGTAAAGTCAAAGGTAACCATGAAACTATTTGTAGTATGATTTGTCGTTTCCTTTACATCAACTGTAGCCATCATTTCAACCCCTTTTGTCTACTTTCTATGGTATTTTACTATATTTTATTATATAATAAAAACAGAAGAATATCAATAAAAAGTGGGTGGTATTTTGCAAAAACAAAAAAGAAATGGATTCGCGTTAGCAGAAACAGTAGTAGTATCTGTATTTGTGATGGCTATTTTTTCTATGATTTATACAAACTTTTATCCTTTAATGGGAGAATATGAGCGAAGAGAAACCTATGATGATGTAGATTCTAAATATGCGTCTTACTGGATCAAAAGATTAATTCAAAGTGACGATTTTATTTTTAGTACCACAACAAAGAATAATATCAATGGCAGCACGGCATATCAAAAAATTACTTGTAATAATACTTATTTTAAAGGAGATAAAATAAATTTATGCAATCAATTATATCAAAGTTTCGGTGTAAAAAATGTATATTTGATTACATATAATACGCAAAAATTTAGAACCAAAGTAACAAGCAATCCGTCTTCCTTTTCGGCAGGCTTAGAAGAATATGTACTTTATTTACCAAATTACAGTTCTCCTTCTTTAAATAATGCAAAATATCGAATTATCGTAGAATATCAAAGAACCAAAGATGATAATGACTATTACGCTTATTCTACAATTGAGGTGAAAAGAGAATGAAAATAAAAAATGAAAAAGGGTTTACGATTGTTGAAATTTTAATTACTTTTATTTTAGTAATCATATTAACAGTATCTATGTATAGTAGTGTAGCGGCGTATAAAAACAAACAACAATTAGAATCATATCGTGAAAAAATTATTACTTATAAAAATTTATTAACCAAAGAAATTCAAGATGATTTAATTATGAATGAATTGGTACAAGCACAAACTTCAAAAAGTGGCAATTTCTTTTACGTTACCATGACTTTTCGAAATGGAACAACAAAACAACTTGTCGTAAAAAGACAACTAGCAAACGAAACACAAGATGACTCTTTCATGATTAGTTATGGAGGAATAGATTATCCAATCCCTACGTTTGGTTCCAGTAAGAATGAGTATAACAGAAAAGAAGAAGATTTTCGTATTAATAATATCGATATCAATACGAATAATCAACTTCTAACCATTTATATTGGTTTTTATCATCCCAACTTTTCAACAAGATATGCCATTGATATTGTTTGCCCCATTAATTTTGCTTAAAAGAGAAAGAATAACGAAAAAATAATTAGGGCCAAAAAAGTACCAAGGACTCTTCCTAAAACAAACTTTTTGTACTGAATTTCAGTATCTGCAATGATACTATTTACTTGCATATGAATAGAAAGTCCTCCCATAGAGATAAAAATAAGAATGAGATAACTTTGTAATAAAGAATTAGATAGGAGTGTTGTTGAAAATACTCCTTTTGTTAAGTCAAAAAAACCATTGATTAGTGTATAACATAAAGGAGATAAAACCAAATAATGATTTAGTAATGCCGCAATCAAATAGAAAAAAACAGAACTCCCATAAATTACAATTAATACTTTGATAGAAGATAAAATTGCCTGTTGTAAGGAAGATGCAAATGATTTTTTTTCGAAAGGAGGAGAAACATATTTTTTCTTTTCTTTTTTCTTAAATAAAAAAGCAAGAATTAAATTACTAAGAATGAAAGATCCTAACATCTTCCAACATAAAGAAGAATTTTTTAATATTAAATTTACGGATCCTAAGACAAATAAAGGATTCGGAAAATGAGTAAATAAAATTAGATAATTCGCAACATCGATAGAAATAAAATTTTTTAAAAGCATATCTTTCGTATATTTTGCTCCACTAGGGAACCCACTAATCATACTCATAAAACCAACATAAAAAATACTACCATTACAGTGAAATATTTTAGAAATCATCTCAATTAATCCATAATCAACAAGCAAAGATGAAAAAACAAAAAATAAAAAACTAACCGGAAATAACTTTTTGAAAAATAAATTGGTATATTCTAATATCTCTTTGATTACAAGATTAGAATGAAAAATATAAAGAATAAAAAGTATAAATAAACCAATTAAAATTAAACTTCTATGATAATTTTTTTTCATATTTCTCCATTTCTTTGTTATAATTAAACAAGGGTGATACTATGATACAGAAATTTTTTAAGCGAATAGTAGAAGTATTAAAAGAAGAATATAAATTTTTTCTCACCTTGCTTCTTTGTTATATTGTATTCACTTTCCCTGTAAATTATTATATTGTAACAGGAGGAGGAATCAGTAATATTGATTCTAGAATTAAAGTAGAAAATGCTAATCAAAGTCAGGGTGATTTTTATATTTCTTATGTTACAGAATTACAAGGAAGAGTGTCTACTTATCTTTTAAGTTTTATTATGAAGGATTGGAAAAGAGTAAGTGTGGATGATTATAAATATGAGGAAGAAGAAAAAGTAGAAGATATTGAATTTCGTAGTGACTTAGATTTGGAAGCTGCTAACAGTAAAGCCATTTATTTTGCTTACCATTTGGCAGGAAAACCATGTGAAGAAATTAGCACAAAAATTTATGTTACATCAATACTGAAAGACTACCCTAGTAAATTAAAAATAAGAGATGAAATTATCATGATTAATGATCAAAAATTAAAAACAATTGAAGAATATAAAAATTATTTACAAACGCTACAACCAAAAAGTGAAGTAGAACTAACCGTGATCAGAAATAAAAAAGAAAAAAAAATAAAAACGACTCTTTACCAATATGAAAATCAAAATTTATTAGGAGTAACATTACAACAAATAAAAAAATATAAAACATCTCCTAATATAAAAATTCAATTTCAAAAAAGAGAATCTGGTCCTTCAGGAGGATTGATGACAACACTAGATATTTATAATAAATTGACAAAAAAGGATTTAACAAATTCCTTAAAAATTGCTGGTACAGGAACGATTGAAGAAGATGGATCCATTGGTGAAATAGGAGAAATTAAATATAAATTATTAGGTGCCGAAAAACAGAAAGCGGATATATTCTTAGCGCCTACAGGAGAAAATTATGAAACGTGTAAGAAAGTAAAAAAAGAAAAGAAGTTAAAAATAAAAATTATAGAAGTAAAAACGATTGAAGATGCAATTACCAAATTAGAAAATCTAAAAGAAAATTAAAAATTCCTATGAAATAGGAAAATGGAATAAGAAAAAGAAAAATCCTCTCTAAATTATTAATAATTCGACAGTAGCATTTGTTATGATATGAAAAAGGAAAAGGAGGGGATAAAGAGAATAGTAGATGAAATCGTAGTAAAACACCTCTCAAGTGTATTAATAAAAGGGAATTCATAAATAGAATTCCTTTTTTTGGTTATGCTAATATTGGTGATCATAATGAGAATTTTAATAACAGGAGCAACTAGTGGAATTGCTTATCAATTAGGGTGTAGTCTAGCCAAAAGAAATCATATGGTTTATTTTACTACACATACAGACGAAGAATTAAAACAATTAAAGAATAAATTAAAAGAAGATAAAGTAGATGCTTTATGTTTTAAAATGGATATAACAACCGATGATATTGAAAAAGTAGATAAAATAGAAATTGATTGCTTAGTAAATCATGCTGGAATTGGCATAGGTGGATCTCTACTTACTATGGATGTAGAACATTAAAAAGAAAATTATGAAGTAAATATCTTTTCTTCCTTTCGTCTTTTAAAACGAGTTTATCAAAATATGGAAAAAGAAAAGAAAAAGGGGAAACTTTTTGTGATGTCTTCTGCCGCAGCCTACTTACCTTTTCCTTTTTTAGGTTGTTATACCTCTAGCAAAGCGGCTATTACGATGCTTTGTAAGACAATCAAAAAAGAACTAGGGGCTTACAAAACTGGTTTTAATCAAGTAATGATTGATAATAAAAATAAATATTTAGAAGAAGAAAGTATTTTTTATCAAGAAAAAAATCAGATTAATCGTCTACAACGGAATTTATTTCGCCTAATAGAAAAAGACAATCCTTCCGATTTAGTAGAAAAAATTGTGCAAGAAATAGAATCGCCACATCCAAGTTTTCGTATTAGGAGACCGAAAATATTAAATTTCTTTTTAAAAATTTATTTTCTTTTCTTTTATTAATTGGAATCATTCACGTTTTTATATTTAGAAACAAGAAGGTTCATTTACCTAAATAGCTTAGTATTCTTGATTTGACAAAACCTTAGGGGGGGGGGTATAATCTGAGTAGAGAAAATAAAGAAAAGGAAGTATAAAATGAAAAAGAATGGATTTACATTAGTAGAATTATTGGCAACAATTGTAATATTAGGGATTTTAATGGGAGTAGGAATTGTTGCTGTGAGAAGATATATTGATCGAGCAAAAGAAGAATATTATGCAGCTCAAGTAAAAAGTATGATACAAGCAGGAGAAAGTTATACAC
>CANQFX010000043.1 GCA_947600015.1 uncultured Bacilli bacterium | reverse complement strand
TATAGAAATAGAATGGAACATTGAATTTTAAGAAATAATGATATTTTTGGACTTTTCCTATTCCTGCACATGGAGGTCGAGATTCTGGTACTCTTTATGGTTCTACATTAGAAAAAAATTTAAATTTAGAAATCTCCAAACAATTAGAAAAAGAATTAGGAAAGTATGGAGCCATTACTTATATGACAAGACAGAAAGATATAGATCTATCTTCTATTTATGATGCTAGGAAAAAAAGAGGAGATTTATATAGAAGAATTCAATTAATTAAGAAAAACAAAAGCGATTTATATTTATCGATTCATATTAATTGGTATAAAAAAAGTTATTATTCTGGTGCTGAAGTCCTCTATCATCCGATTAATGAGAAAAATAAAATTTTGGCAACAGAAATTATGAAACAATTTAAACAAAATCAAAAAAGTACGAGAGACATCAAAAAAACAGATCTTTATATGTATCAAAATACAACAATACCAGGAGTTTTAATTGAATGTGGCTATTTATCTAATGAAAATGAAAGATATTTATTAAAAACAAAAGAGTACCAACAGAAATTAGCACGTTCGATTACACAGGGAGTCATCAACTATCTAAAAATGATAAATAAACAGAAATATATATTGTAAAAATAAGAAAAAAAAGCTATAATTAGTTATAGAATAGGGAGATGGCTGAGGTGATTTCTAGTGATAGTTAGATTGATCAAGAAAAGCAAAATTTATAATTTTACTTTGCCTAATAAAGTAACTGGAAATTACTGGATTACAGATAATGATTATTTAGGAAATGCCAGAAACTTAATTAATGTAGAAGCAAGTGATGGTAATTGGAAAATTAAAAGTGATTTTGAAACGAAAATAATGTCAGGAAATCAAGAAATCGATACTGCTATCTTAAAAGATTATAGTCTTTACTTTCTAAAAATTAATACTGACAATGAATATGTTATATTATATTGTTCTCCTACCGTAGATTCTGAAACAATTAAATTGAAATTAAAACAAAACAATGAAATTGTAATTGGAAATGATCATAGAGCTCATATTAATTATAATTATCCACTCGTATCAAAACAGCACGCTCGCCTAATTTATAACAATGGTAATTGGGTAGTACAAGATTTAAATAGTAAATATGGAACTTATGTAAATAATATTGCTATTACTACCAAACCATTAGAATATGGAGATATTATCTTTATTATGGGTCTTCGTATTATTGTAATGAAAGATTCATTGATTATAAATAATATTGGAGATTTTATTCGTTTTGATAATAATACCTTTGAAATAGAAAGACCTGTCATTCAAAATCAGACCGAAGTAGATAATCCTGATGAAGAAGGAATTGAATTCTTTAAAGAAGAAGATTATTTTTATCGTGCTCCAAGATTTAAAACCAAAATAGAAGAGGTGAATATTCAAATTGATCCACCTCCAGGAAAAGAACAAGAAGATAAAATGCCATTAATTTATACGATTGGTCCAATGATGACCATGGCTATGATGTCTGTATCTATGGGGTATTCTTCTTTTATGGGAGTATTAAATGGGACACAAGATTTACCTTCTGCACTTCCTACATTAATTATGTCTTTTTCAATGTTGTTAACGATGTTATTGTGGCCTTTATTGACCAAACGTTATCAGAAGAAACAAAAAAAGCAAAAAGAAATATTAAGACAAAGTAAATATACAGAATATGTAGAATCGAAACGAGAAAAAATACAAGCAGAGATGAAAATCCAAAGACAGATTTTAATTGATAATTATTTACCACTTGCGACAACCAAAGAAATTATTTATGGTAAGAAGAGGAATCTATGGGAAAGAGAATTAGATCAAGAAGATTTTCTTGATTTACGACTTGGAATTGGAACAACGGAATTAAAAGGTCAAATTGGATTTCCAGAAGAACATTTCTCACTAGAAGATGATAACTTACTACAAGAAGTTTATAAATTAGGTGCAGAATCACGCATGTTAGAAAATGTTCCAATTTCTCTTTCTTTTGTTGTGAAAAATATTGTGGCAATTATTGGGACAGCAGTAAATAAACAAAATTTTATTGATGGATTGGTATTACAGATGCTTACTTATCATAGTTATGAAGATTTAAAAATTGTTGTATTAACGAATGAAAAGAATGCAATCCATTGGAATTACTTGAAAGTTGCTCCTCATTCTTGGAGTAATGATAAAACAACTAGATATTTTGCTACTAGTTTAGACGAAGCAAAAGAAATTTCTTTAGTATTAGAACAAGAAATGCAAGCAAGAAAATATAAAGAAGTAAATGGTAAAATGGAAATTAATGATACAAACTATCATCATTATAAACCATACTATGTCATTTTTACTGATGATTATAAAATGGTGCGTGATATTGAACTAGTAAAAGATGTTTGTGAAATGCCAGTAAACTTTGGATTTAGTTTAGTAGTTGTAAGTCCTAGACTAGTAAATATTCCAAATGAATGTAAAACTTTCATTAGTATTGGTGATAAAAAATCAGGAGTATTTGAAAATGAATTAGTATCAAATAAACAAAAAGAATTCTTAGCGGATTTTGATCCTACTTTGAACATGTATGAATGCTGTAAAATTTTAGCGAATATTCCAATTGATATTGCCAAAGAAAATAGAAGTCTTCCAGCAGGATTAAGTTTTTTAGAAATGTACAATGTAGGTAGAGTAGAACAACTAAATATTTTGAATCGCTGGAAAACAAATGATCCAACAAAATCACTTCAAGCAGCAGTAGGAGTAGATAAATCTCATGAATTATTAAAACTAGATTTACATGAAAAATTTCATGGACCACACGGACTAATTGCTGGTATGACAGGATCTGGTAAAAGTGAATTTATTATTACATATATTTTATCTATGTCATTAAATTATCATCCTTATGAAGTTTCTTTTGTATTAATTGATTACAAAGGAGGAGGCCTTGCTGGAGTATTCCAAAATAAAGAAACAGGAATGAAATTACCACATCTAGCAGGTACCATTACGAATTTAGATACAGTAGAAATGAATCGGTCACTTGCTTCTATTCAAAGTGAACTTAGAAAACGCCAAAGAATGTTTAATGAGGCACGCGATAAATTAGATGAAAGTACCATCGATATTTATAAATATCAAACATTATACCGAAAAGGATTAGTAGAAACGCCAATTTCTCATTTATTTATCATCAGCGATGAATTTGCAGAATTAAAAGATCAGCGTCCTGAATTTATGGATCAATTAATTTCTACAGCTCGTATTGGACGTTCTCTAGGAGTGCATTTGATTTTGGCTACACAAAAACCAAGTGGAGTAGTCAATGATCAAATATGGTCCAACTCTAAATTTAGAGTTTGTTTAAAAGTGCAAGATAAATCCGATAGTATGGATATGATTAAATGTCAAGATGCTGCTGCCTTAAAGAATCCAGGTAGGTTTTATCTACAAGTAGGATACAATGAACTATTTGTCTTAGGTCAAGCAGCATGGGCAGGAGCACAATATTATCCAACAGAAAAAAGAAAGAAAAAAGTAGACAATTCAATTAGTATTATTGACAATGTCGGTAATATAATAAAATCATTGGATAATAAACAAAATGATTTCGTTTTAGAATCAAAAGGAGAAGAAATTACTAGTATTATCAAATATATTATTGATGAAGCTAAAACAGAACAAATTTCTATTGGTCAATTATGGTTAGATCGAATTCCAAATGAAATTTATATTAATGACTTAAAACAAAAATATCAATATCAAACAGAACAAAATAATATTAATCCTATTATTGGAGAATATGATGATCCAGATAATCAGCGTCAAAATGTATTAACACTCCCAATATCACAAGAGGGAAATACTATTATTTATGGATCTGCAGGTAGTGGAAAAGAATTAATGTTATCAAGTATTATTTATTCCACAATTACAACGCATGACTCCAAAGAAGTAAATTTTTATTTAATTGACTTTGGTGCAGAAACACTAACCATGTTTCGCAATGCTCCTCATATAGGAGAAGTATTATTATCAACAGAAACAGAAAAGATTACCAATTTATTTAAATTAATTGTAAAAACAATTGAAGAACGCAAAAAACTATTTGTAGACTATAATGGTTCTTATGATTTCTATATTCATCATGGTGGAAAACAAATGCCAATGCTAATTATTGTAATTAATAATGTAGAAGCCTTTTTAGAAACCTATCCTGATTATGAAGAGTTATTAGGTCAAATTACGAGAGATTGTCTAAAATATGGTGTCATTTTTATCTTTACAACAAATGGTCCAAATACAGTAAGATATCGTTTAAGACAAAATTTCCGTCAAAATTTAGTATTGCAATTTAATGATGAAGCAGATTATGGTAGCGTCTTGTCAGGGGTTCGTAAAAAAGAACCTTCCAAAGCCTATGGTCGTGGTTTAGTTGATTTAGAAGGAATCTTTGAATTTCAAACAGCCTATCCATATAAAGAAGAAAAAATGACAGACTATATTAAAATTGTTTGTAATAAATTGAACCAAATTTGTGAATATAAAGCAAAGAAAATTCCTATTTTGCCAGAAATAGTGACAGTAGGAAATCTTACAGAAGAGTCTTACAATTTAAAGACGATTCCAGTAGGAGTAGAAAAAGAATCTTTAGAAAATGCAACCATTAATTTACAAGATAACTATATATATAATATTACTGGTGATGATATCACAAGTGTTCCTCAATTTTATTTAGGATTAGCAAAAGTATTAGCCAAAATGCAAAATACAAAAGTAATTATTATGGATTCTTTAAGTATTTTAGAAAAACCAACAGAAGAAACTATATTTTATAGTAAGGATCGTTGTACAGAAGCATTAGATGTATTAACAAATATTTATAATGAAAAAATTAATAATGATAAAGAAGATAATATTATTACAATGATTGTGGGAATTAGTTCTTTATTATCAAAATTAGGAAGTTTAGAAAAAGGGAAGTTTACAAGCTTAGTAGAGAATGCTAAAAAATTAGGTACAATGAAATTTATTATGATCGATTCTATTGATAGTATTAAAACTGTCAGTTATGAAACGTGGTATAAAGCAAATGCTGATATGTCTCAAGGAATTTGGATTGGAAATGGAATTAGTAACCAGTTTACGTTAAAAGTCACAACTAGTGCTAGAGTATTACGAACAGAATTGGAACCAAACTTTGGTTATGTAGTAAAGAAAGGCAAAGCGACATTAACTAAAATGATATCAGGCGAATAGAGGTGAAAATATGAATAACAACAAAATATTAATTGAATTAGATATTCCCTTAATTGAAAAATCCTATGATTTATATATTCCAATCAATAAAAAAATAGGAACAGTAAAGAATTTAATAGAAGAAGCACTGGTAGAACTAACAGATAATGCCTATGTCATCAAAAAAGAAAGTAATTTTTATAGCAAGGAAACAGGACAGATTTATGAAGTAAACTTAAGTGTCAGAGAAACAGATTTAAAAAATGGTTCGAGAATTATCTTAATTTAAGGAGGTAGTTATGTCAGATTATAATAAATATGTATTAGCAGTAAATAAGATATTTGATTGTATTACGAAGATGAAAACCAATTGGACAAGTCAAGATAATATTAATTACATCGAAACAATAGAAGAATATCGTCAAATTGTAATTGATGATGCTAAATCATTTTCAGAAAAAGAAGTAAAAGATTCTGCGCTAGTGGAGGAATTAGGAAATGATTGAGAATATATCATATGAAGAAATGCTTAGTATTTCAAAAGAACTACAAGCAAGTGCTAATGTTATTAGAGAATTAGTAAAAGAGAAAAACCTACCAGAATTAAATGATTTTATTTCAACAGTTGAAGGGTACTCAAAATTTTTAGAGACAACAGTAGAACTATATCAGGATGCAGATGCAGCATTATCAGAATTGATTTCAAAAAAATAAGAACTTTCACAACAATTATGAAAGTTCTTTTATATATTTGTTTAATTTTACTGTTGGAAAATAGTATTTTAAAATATTGGCATAATCGCAACCATTCTTGGCAAGTTCATTTGCTCCAAAAATACTAAGGCCATAAAATTTTCCCCATCCTCTAGTAATGACTCGTAAAAAATCACGGTTAACAATCAGACTCATTTCAAGGGACTTTAATTGTAATTTCTTTTGAAATTCTTCTCCTGAAATGATTAAGTCATCAATTTTAAGTTGTTTCACAAAATAATTAGGATCCAGTTCTAAAATAGAAAAATTACTTTTAGAAGAAATATTTCTCTTTAAGATTTTACCAAGATGAGAAAAAGGATAATCTTTAATTTCAAGGTAGTAAGGAGAAGCTAAATCCCATAAACTACGTACACTAGATAAATAAGGATATTTTGGATGAGAAAGAGTGTATCCATGATTAGAATAATGAATAAATGGTAAAATATAATACTGATGATAAGTTAAAAATAAACAGTCGGTATCTTTAATTGCTTGTTCTAATTTAGATACAATATCATTATAAGAATCAATCCATGCTAGTTTATAATAAGAAATTGGTTTATAAATCGCAAAGGAATCAAGACTTAGAATTTTTTTCTTTTCATTCATTTGTAAAAAAGCATAAGTCCGATATAAAATACAAAGCGCTTTCAATGCTTCTATTTCTAAATTAGGAAGCATATTCGTTGCTAAAACACCAAGTAAATATTCTCGTAATGTCATTTCCACCAAAGAATGATCTTCTAATTCTACAGATACTAAATAATAATCATTAGAATAGTATAAGTTTTCTTTTAATATTTCTACATCTTCTTTTTCATTTTGAATATCAACTGTACGCACGACAATGCCATCAATCACTAAATATACTTTATTTCCATGATAATCAATTCCATGATTCTTAATAAAATTTTTCGTTCTTCGCTTCATCTCTTCATCACTAGCTTGTAGATTTAATTCTCGAGAAAATTCATATGCCATCGTCAAGTATAGATATAAAATATCTTCATAGCCATTATTCTTAATTTCATATTTATAAAACATATTATCACCTAATCATAGTATGGAAAAATAAATATGAAATATACAAAAAAACTAAAATTCAAAATATTTTAGTTCTTTCTTTTCAGAACAATCGAGTCCTGTTACATAATTTTTATTTACAAAAATTTTTTTCAAATTAATTTCTTTTCCTTGCAAATAGTCAAAACTAGCACAAACAATGATTTTCGCAATTTTAATAGATTTTAAGTATAAATCAAGAAAAGATTCGGTACTTGTCATATCATAAGTAGTAGGATTTCTCCATAATTTGTGATTTTGATTTAAAAAATTATGACGATCTTTTAAAGGATAATGATAACTAATTGCTTCAAAACGAAACATTTTTTTAGGAGTAAATGTATCACATAGTTTATAAATAAATTTTTTGACACCAAATCGATCTTTTCGAAAGGTATTCAGTGCAAATTTCATTTGCTTACAAGAAGAATAGTAAATTTTACTCATATTTTCTAGTTGAAATGTATGAGAAAAACTAGTATCGATTACAGTATTTAATTTGTTCGAAAATGGTGCTAAATCAAAACAAAATTTCCCAATAGGAAAACGATAAGGATTAGAACCTGTTCGTCTTTTTATCATATCGTTATCTAAGAAAACTTCCATAAATTCATGGACATTATTATATTTATAAGTAGTAGGATCTTCTTTATCAAAAACTCCCGTCTTATAAAAAACAAAAGGATGAACAGTAGAATCTAGTACATAGTGACAAATCATCCCTACTAAATAAGAACAAACATCAACATCATTGATTGCTTCCTGTTCTTTTATTGCATCTAATAAAGAAATAAAATAATCTTGACTTTCATTCCGATGAAAATATCCTGCAAATTCCCGTATTTTTTTCCCAGGAAGAGGAGAAAATAAGTGGTAAAACATTAAAGCATCCATGCTTTGACCAAACATCCTAGTACGGGACAAGGAACAATTTTGCTGAATATTTGCTGGTAATATATCATAAACATCATTTACAAAATATGCATGTGTAATCGTTGCTGGCATAATAGAACCTCCCTTAATAAGAATTATATCAGAAATTCATCAAAATTTCATACTTTTCTACAAATAATGTGATATAATCAATACTAGGTGATAGGATGATAGAAAAACAATTTAAAAATTTAGATGAACAGATTGAAATGTTAAAGCACAAAGGGATGTCAATCATCGATGAAGAATATACAAAAGAAGTATTATTAAGAGAAAATTACTTTTTTTTAAATGGATATCGACATTTATTTTTTAACTCCCCAACCGACAAGAAGTTTAAAAAAGGAACGACATTTGAAGAAATGTATAGTTTGTTTTTATTTGATCGAGCATTTCGTAATGTTTTTTTTAAATATTTATTGGTAATTGAAAACAATTTAAAGTCTATCACATCATATCAATTGTCCAAAAAATATGGGTATCGTGAACGAGATTATTTAAAAGCCAAAAACTTTACTACAGCTCCTGAAAAACAAAGACAAGTAAATGATTTGATAAAAAAAATGAGAAGACAAATTCGGGTGAATGGATCCCAACATAGTGCTACCCTACATTATGTATCAAATTATGGATATATTCCTCTATGGATTCTAGTAAAAGTATTATCTTTTGGAATTGTAAGTGAAATGTATTCTATTCTAAAATATGATGATCAAAAGGAGATTAGCGAAGTTTATCATGTGGAAGCCAATACTTTAATAGAATATCTACCAATTCTTGCGAATTATAGAAATCTATGTGCCCACGAAGACATTTTATATGAAAATAGAACACAAAAACAAATTGATGATACAATTTATCATAAATTATTAGAAATTCCGAAAGAGAATGATGAATATATTTATGGTAAGAACGATTTATTTGCATTATTAATTATTATGAAGCAGTTATTACAAAAAGATGAGTTTAAAAATATGACGATTGAGTTAGATAATATTGTTCAAACATTGAATTATAATTTATCAACGATAAAAATAGATGCTGTATTAAAGCGAATGGGCTTTCCAACAAATTGGAAGGACTTAGCAAAAATCGAGAGGAGTGTAATATCAGATGAAGAAAAATGAAAATGTTAAATTTGCAGTAGTTATTGTCTTTTCCTTTATTATTGGAGGAATTGTCATGTTTGGTTTATTAAAATGGACCCCAATTATTAATGAAGTATTAGGAAGTAGCCAAACGGTAATTACGAAGAATGGAACGCAAGTATATGAAAAAACATCTCTTGCCCCTGCAGTAGAAAAAATATATAATGCAGTGGTAGTAGTAGAAAGTTATCAACATAATCAATTATCTTCTACAGGAACAGGATTTGTATATAAAGTAGATAATCATTATGGTTATGTCTTAACAAATCAACACGTAATTGATAGTATGGACAAAGTTGTCTTAAAAATGGTAAACGATGAAGAAGTAGAAGCAAAAGTATTAGGAGGAGATGAATACCTAGATTTAGCAGTACTTCGTATTGATAAGTCAAAAGTTTCCTTGGTCGCAAGCATTGGAAATAGTGAAAAAATGAATTTAGGAGATACCATATTTACCGTAGGTTCTCCGATGGGAGAAGATTATCGTGGTAGCGTGACATCAGGAGTGTTATCTGGAAAAGATCGCATGGTTTCCGTTAGTGTTTCTAATGCCAGTAGTAATGACTGGGTTATGCGAGTATTACAAATTGATGCTTCCATTAACCCTGGAAATAGTGGAGGACCATTGTTAAATGTAAATGGAGAAGTAATTGGTATTTGCTCTATGAAATTAGTAGATG
>CANQFX010000042.1 GCA_947600015.1 uncultured Bacilli bacterium | reverse complement strand
CCAAAGAAGGAGTAGCGCTTCCCATAATAACCTTACAATGATAATACTCTGATCTTAAAATGGCAATGTCTTTCGCATTATATTTAGGGTTTAAATCATTTTGTTTATAAGAATCACTATGTTCCTCATCAATAATAATCATACCAATATTGGTAAGAGGGGCAAAAATAGCGCTTCTAGCACCAATCACAATACTTGCTTCTCCTCTTGCAATACGCAACCATTCATCATACTTTTCCCCATCAGATAAAGCAGAATGCAAAGCAGCAATTTTTTCTCCAAAACGATTTTGAAAACGTTCTATCATTTGCGGTGTTAAACTAATTTCTGGCACTAAAACAATACTCGTTTTCCCTTCTTGTAGTGCATGTTCAATAAGTTCCATATAGACTTCTGTTTTTCCACTTCCAGTTACTCCATGCAATAAGAAAATGGTAGATTCTTTTTCTTCAATTACTTTTTTAACGACATCTTTTTGTTCTTGCGTTAACTCTTTTTTTTCTACTTTTCTATTTTCATAAGTAATACGATAATGTTTAACTTTTTCCTCAATTAAAATATGATTTTTTACTAAAGTATCTAAACTACTTTTAGAAATTTCTAATAACTCTTTTCTTAATACTTTCCCTTTTTCTTTACAAAGAGCAAGAATTTTCTGTTGTGATGCATTATACTTCTTCTCTTCTATTGTTTGATTTATAGAATAATATAAATCAAATTTTTCAGAAATTGCACTTCCCTTTTTGGCTTTTAATCCCTTAGGCAACATCGCTTGGTAACAACTAATTTGTGTCGCAAGAGTTTCTTCTTGCATCTTTTTTCCTAATTCTATTAATTCTTCATTTAAAATGATTTGTGTATCTTTTATTTTTAAAATTTCTTTTAACTTCATCTCTGTAGAAGTACTATTTTTTAGTTCTAATACAAATCCATCTATGATTTGTTTACCAAAAGGTACTTCTACACGCACCCCAAGTTTTATTTCTTTCTCTAAGTTTTTTGGAACAAAATAATCAAATATCCGATCAATATTATGATTCGATAATTGTACTAATACTCCTGCAACCAAGCAATCACCTCCTATAATCTATAGTATAACATAGAATAAAATGACCAGCTAAGAAATCCTATTCTAATTCTTTCATAAAGATTGATCAAAATAAACATAAATAATCTGATATTCACTTGTCAAAAAAAGACACCGAAGTGTCAAAACAATCGTAAAATATCATTAAAGGTTACTACAATCATTAAAAGCATTAATAAGAATAATCCAATTGTATGAATTTTATTTTCTAATTCGGGACTTACTGGAGAACCTTTAATTTTTTCTATGATAATAAATAAAATATGTCCGCCATCAAATGCTGGCAATGGTAATAGATTAATAAATCCTACATTAATACTTAAAAAAGCAACTAAATATAAAATACTAGCAAGACCTGCTTTACTCTGTTCCCCTACGACAGAATAAATTCCAACAGGACCAGAAAGTTGACTAATCTTAATTCCTCCTGTAAACAAATACCCCACAGTAACAGCCATTTGTTTAAAAATAGAACCTGTCTTTTTTACCATATATTGTACTGCATTTACAAAACCATGTGTTTTTTTCTGAACTAAACCAATTCCATAGCGATATGTAGTTTGTCCTTTTTCTTTTACTTTTTTTGGTTTTAACTGATATGATTCTTCTTGTCCACTTTTCTTTTGTACTTTAATGACAGATTTTTCTGTTGGATCAGCAACTGCCAAATACAAAGAGATATCATCACTGGTTGTAATCTTATGGTGATTAATTTCTAAAATTTTATCCCCTTTTTCCAAACCAACTTCTGCTGCTGGATAATTTTTTTCCACAGAACTGATGGTAGGATTCATGGTAGTTCCACCCCAAATTAACGCAATAAAGAATAATATAAGGATAGCAGATATAAAGTTATTACCGGCACCAAAAAACATAATTAAAAAGCGTTTAAAGCAAGACTTTGATTGTAATCTTCTATCTTTCGGTACTTTTTTTAATTCATCGTCATCTACATCTTCTCCTGCCAATTGACAGAATCCACCAATGGGAACAGCTCGAATGGTATATTCCGTTTCCTTTCCTTTTTTACTAAACAATTTTGGTCCCATTCCAATAGCAAATTCATATACATATACTCCCGTTAGTTTAGCAAATGTAAAATGACCAAACTCATGAATAAAAACAATAAACCCTAAAATGAAAATAAATAATATAATATTTAATAGTATTTGCATTCTTTTGCCTCCTTATCTATATCATACCCAAAACTAAAATAAATGCTAAAGTTACAAAAATCAAACTATCCAAACGATCTAAAATTCCTCCATGACCTGGTATCAAATTAGAAAAATCTTTTTTTCCATAATATCTTTTAATGGAAGAAAAAACCAAATCTCCTAACTGCCCTACTAATGCTAAAAAAGCAGTCACAAAAATAAGTAATACAAGAGAAGTAGCTGGATTAATTACAGTAGTATAAAATGCACTTGCCACAATGACTCCCATGAGCACTCCCCCAATTAAACCCTCTACTGTTTTTTTAGGAGAAATATCTTCTGCCAACTTATGCTTGCCTATTAACATTCCCGTAAACAAGGCAAAAGTATCAGTAATCGTTGTAATTAATAATAAATATATGATATAACTGATATCAAAATTACGTGTAATAATCAATAAATTAAAACTAAGTCCAATAAATAGTATAGAACCTATTAAAAATAAAGCATCATTTAAATTATATTTCTTAGTATTATTAATAAATACCATAGGTGCTAAAAAAGCAAATATGATAAATGCCATAACCCGATAATCTACATAATAGGAGAATTTCATAGAATCAAAATTTCCCATCGAAAAGAAAATTACCATCAAATAAGCAAATACTTTCATTAAAAATGGAAATTCTTTTTTAGACTCACGAATATGAATCAATTCATATAATGCAAGAATAGCTAACAATGTTAAGAATGTCGCAAAAGCTTTTCCCCCCATTAATAAAAAAGGTATAAATACTGCAATTAATACAATTGCACTTAAAATTCTTATTTTCATATCGATACTACCCTCCAATAATAAGTATAATATAAATTCTTAGGGAAAACAATAGAAGATTTTGCCGAAAAAGCATTATCTTTCTAATAGACTCAAACTAACTTTTTCTTTTTCTAAAGAGATATCATCAACATAACAATCCACAATATCTCCAACACTCAATACTTCACTAGGATGTTTAATATATTGATTTGTTAATTTGGAAATGTGAGCCAATCCATCATGATGTAAACCAATATCAATAAAGGCTCCAAAATCTACTACATTGCGAACCGTTCCTTGTAATTTCATACCAATTTTTAAATCTTTAATATCTAAAACATCACTTTTTAATAATGGCTGTGGCATTTCATCTCGTGGATCTAAATTTGGTTTTTTTAATGAAAGAATGACATCTTCTAACGTATAAGAATCGGTATCTAATTTTTTTGCATATTCTTCCATAGAAATTTGATTTAGTTTTTGAATTAAATGTTCCGTTCCAATTTCTTCTTTCTTGGCATCCATCTCTTTTAATAATTTCAAAGCAACTTCATAACTTTCCGGATGAATAGCAGTAGAGTCTAGCACATTGTCACCATCAACAATACGTAAAAATCCAATGGCCTGTTCATAGGCTTTATCCGAAAGAAGTTTCTTCTTTTGTATTTCTTCTCTAGATGTAATTTTGCCAAACTGATTACGATAATCTATAATTTTTTCAATCGCTTTTTTTGTAATTCCTGAAACATATTTTAATAAAGATGGGGATGCGGTATTAATGTTTACTCCTACACTATTGACACATTTTTCTACCACAAAATCTAACGATTCTGCTAGTTTCTTTTGTGAGACATCATGCTGATATAGTCCAACCCCAATTCCCTCGGGAGGAATTTTTACAAGTTCCGCAAGAGGATCTTGTAATCTCCGTCCAATACTAACAGCACTTCTTTTTTCGACCGCTAAATCAGGAAACTCTTCAATCGCAACAGGAGAAGCACTATAAATAGAAGCTCCTGCTTCTGAGACAATCACATACTTACAAGGAAGATGATACTCCTTGATTAAATCTGCACAAAATTTTTCTGATTCTCTAGATGCCGTTCCATTCCCAATTGCGATAATATCGACATGATATTTTTCAATCAATTGCCGAACCACTTCTTTAGAATGTTTCATATTTTCTTCTGTATTATGATTCAAAAAAGGTTTGACTACAGTAGAATCTAAATATTTTCCATTTTTATCTACTACTGCTAATTTGCAACCATTTACATAACCTGGATCAAAGGCCAATACAACATTTTCCTTCATAGGAGGAGTAAGTAATAAAGATTCCAAATTTTTACCAAAATTATTAATTGCTGCTTCTTCGCCTACTTCCGTTAAATCACTACGAATTTCTCGTTCCATCGAAGGAGCAATCAAACGCTTATAAGCATCTTCGATTGCATTCATTACATAAGGACAAACAAATGACTTTTCGTTTTTGATCACTTTTTTCTTTAAATAAGAAAGAATGTCTTCTTTTTCTACATCCAAAGAAACGGTTAATACCTTTTCCTTTTCTCCTCGATTTACTGCCAAAATACGATGTGGTTTTACCCATTTAATTGGTTCTTGATAATCATAATACATCTCATATACTTTCTTATCATCTTTTGCAGATTTTTTTATTTTGGAAGAAAGAATTCCATTTCTATAAAAATAACTACGAATCCATTTACGATACCCTGCATAATCACTAATCCACTCCGCAATGATATATTGTGCACCCTCAATACATTTTTCCATTGGCAAATCTTCTTTAACAAATTTCGAAACCATTTTCTCTATCGTTCCATCCATTGGAAAAGCCATCATCATTTTGGCAAGTGGTTCTAATCCCTGTGCAATTGCCTCCGTTGCTTTGGTCTTTTTCTTCTCCTTATATGGACGATACAAATCCTCTACTTCGACTAATTTACTACAATTCATAATAGAATCTTTCAATTCCTCCGTAAGAAGTCCTTTTTCCTCAATCAAACGTATGACATCTTCTTTACGTTTTAATAAATTTACTTGGTAAAGATATACCTCTTGAATCTTGCGAATCATTTCTTCATCTAAAGCATTGGTTGCTTCCTTTCGATATCGAGCAATAAAAGGTACTGTATTTCCTTCTTCTAATAAAGTTAATACAGTATTTACTTGTTTTTCAGTAATTACTAAATTTTGTGCGATTTCTTTTATAATCATTTCATTCATGTTTCTAACCTCACTATCTATTTCTATTTTAACACAAAAGAAACGACAATTCATAAAATAATAGACAGAAAAAGAAGTATTTTAAAACATAAGATACTTCTTTCTTATCACTAGAAATTAGGACAAAAGATCTTGAGACTTCAAATAACCAACATAATTTTTAGTAATCTCCAATGTCTTTTTAAATTCCAGTTCTAATTCTTCAAAATGAGCAGAAACAAATTCACTATTATTTTCTTTACTTTTTAATTCATGCTGATACGCAATATCGGCAAGCGTCATAAATCCTAAATATTTTGCATCACTCTTTAAGGAATGTACTTCAATTGCATAATTTGGCATATCGGATTGATTTTTATATTCTAGAATACGTCCCCATTTTTCCTCTACTTCTGCCAGATAATCTTGGATTGTCATTTGATACATCTCAATATCTCCTAATAATTCTAAGGCATGATCTAAATCTACTCCTTGTTCTCTTAAATAAGCTTCATCATAAACAGGAGCACTTTCTTCTAACAATTCAATTTGTTCTTTCACGGAAGAAAGATTCATCGTATTTTCTAATTCAGAAGCTTCTTCTTCACTGACAGGAATAATTTCATTTTCTTTTGCTGGTTCTTCAAAACTTGATTCCTCTACAGAATTCATTTCTTTTGTTGGTGTACGTTCTAGTACTTCATTTAATACTTGAATTACTTGTTCTTTTTCCATTGGTTTTGCAAGATAACCACGGAAACCATCCTGCAAATATTTTTCTTTCATCCCTGTAATTGCATTGGCTGTTAAAGCAACAACAGGAATATGAAATCCTGGAATTTCTTTTAGTTTTTTTAATGTTTCTACTCCACTCATTTTAGGCATCATATCATCTAATAAAATAACATCATATTTTTCTCCTGCTTGAATTTTTTCAATACAAGAAAAGCCATTATCTACTGTAGTAATTGAATTAGCATGATAACGTTCCAATAATTTTGTAGCCACTTTTAAATTTAAGGCATTATCATCGACTAACAATATCTTTTGGTCTGTTAAATCCAATGTTTCTTTAATCTCTTGTTTTTCTTTTATTGGAGTAGAATCAATTTTTTGATTCAATATAACAGTAAACTTAGAACCTTTACCATAAATTGTATGAACAATAATTTTTCCACCCATTAATTCTACTAATTGCTTCGTAAGGGCAAGTCCAAGACCCGTTCCCTCAATGGTAGTATTTCTATCTTCTTCTAATCGTTCAAACTTTGTAAATAACTTATCTACACTTTCCTTTTTAATTCCTCTTCCAGAATCTTCTACACTAATAATGACTTTACAAATTTGATTTGTCACAACACAACTTACATCATAATGAACAAATCCAGAATCTGTATATTTATAAGCATTACTCAATAAATTTGTAATTACCTTTTTAATATTAGCATGATCCCCATATAATGTTTTAGGTAGATCTGGTGCAATAGAATATGTAAAGTCAAGAGCTTTTTCTTTCATTTTTGGCGTAATCAATTTCGCTACTTCTAGAAACGTATTTGGAGCATCATATGGTGTATTAATAATATCAAGTTTTCCCGCTTCAATCTTCGAAATATCTAAAATTCCATTGACAATCTCTAACAAAGTATTAGAAGCATTTACAATATCTTTTGCATTTTCTTTTGCTTCTTCTAATGTTTTTGCTTCTTCAATACAATCACTAAATCCAACAATAGCATTCAAAGGAGTTCTAATTTCATGAGACATATTTGATAAAAAGTCTGTCTTAGCAGAATTTGCTTTATTCGCAGCATCTTTAGCAATCTCTAACTGTTCAATCATTTTTACATCAGGATTTTCAATCGTGTTATACATAATAAAAATGATAAAACTTTCCATGGAAGTCATAAGTAATAAACTAGGATTAAAAAACTGAATAAAAATTACACAAATACCCAAAACTATATATGCAAAGATAGGCAAATATTTTAACTGTCTAATATTTTTATAATTCTTTAGTAAAATAATATTCCATAACAATACACAAATACCACTATATAAATATAATACATTAGCAGCTGGTCCATATGAATAAACTTGTCCTGGAACAGTATTATAATATAGAGGCAAGCATATAAGAATACATATAAAACAAATATAAATAAAAATAATTCGTTTTTTTATTGTAGAAATATAATTTTTATAATTAGTACTCTCTCTGTTTTTTGAAATAACAAAAATATAAAATGTAAATAAGGTTATCCAAGTTGTTAAATAAATTAAATAGCCCTTACATACTATGAAATTAATTATAGGAATTGTATCTAAGTGTAAAATCGTAAATATACTCGCCACATCTAAAATTAATCCAATAAAATTAGAAACTAGAATATAAGAAAAAATCGCATTTTCTGCTGTCTTAATTCTTTTCTTGCCAAAATATAAAATAATTAACATAAAAATATAAAAGAAACTGCAAATTTGAAAAGTTATAGAATTCAAAATACCACCTCTATTTTATCAAAGTATATCAAAAAAAAAGTAACTTTACAAGAAGTCACATTTTTTTATTTTCTTTCAACAATGTTAAAACTTTGCTTCTAAGTTCACAATTTGCATCTTCAAGTGGCATATCACCCACAGTAAATCCTTCACCAAAGCGAACCATCAAATTATCATTACCAATCTCATAATCTCCAGTAACCGCAAATGGAACGATAATAGCATTCGTTTTTTGTGCCATAGAAACAGCACCATATTTAAATGGAAGAAGCAAAGAATCTTCATATTCCTCTTGGGAAAGATTGCACTTTAAAAAATAATCAATATGGAAAAGAGAATGAGTAAATTCCTGCTTTGAAATATCACCATTCTTATATAACTTATATAAAACTTCAAATTGTGATAATAAAGGATTCTGTTCTTTTAATCGTGTTATGAATGCTTCTTCAGATATAAAAGGTTCAATTTCATTATATATCTCTTGAATTTTTTGCATCTTCAAATGATTTCTCGTCCCTTCTGGAAATAATCCAACTGCACTACCAATTTCTAAATAATTTAAAGCTTCATCAAATGATTTATGTGCATCACCATATCTATCAACACAAATTGCTCCTGTTTTTTCAAAAAACAATCCCATCTTTCCATCAAAATATTCTTTTTTAGACATCCAATGAGTTACTCTGTTGGTAGAACAAATTACTGGAAACTGATCCCAAACATGCAAATGATTGCCACATAATATCAATGGCCCCTGTTTAGGTATATATTGTTTATTGATAATAGTCGGTTTTAAAAGCAACTTAAAAACTGGAGTTCCAATATTCCTAGCAATAATATATCCATTCCTATGTCTATCTTTATCAAACTTTTCTACCTCATCTATTTCTTTATCTTCATGATTCTCTTGATGTAAGATATCATAAACTTGAGAAAAATTGTCTATACGCAAAACAGTATTACCTAAATCTGACTGATTATACTTTGCATTAATACAAATAACAGTAGCGATTTCCTTAATCTTATTAATATTTTCTTCATTGTCCTCTATCATAATATCAATGCCTAAGTCTTTACAAATTTGATACTTTTCATTAGAACCTTGACTTTCTGAGCAATAATAAATTCCATCATATATAATCCCATTTTTTCTAAGCCAAGTTTCTAACATTTTTCGAAAGAGACTTCCTAATGCATTTTCTTCTGTTGTGTGTGCTCTACTAGTAATAATATATATATCATGACCATCTTTTTTTAAGTTATCAATTACCTTTTTTGCATCTTTAACAATTGGTTCTATTAAACAATATTTCCAAATATATTTTGTCCAAAATTTTTTTTCTTCTTCTTTAGTACAATGGAATATTTCGCAAATATCATAGCCTTTTTCATTCACATTATTCACATTTTTAAAATATTTCTTCCCATATTTTAATTGATATTCTTCTAAATTTGTTAATACACCGTCTACATCAATTCCTATTTTCACATTAACCACTTACTTTCTTACTTTTTACATAATAATTTCCTTGTTCATAATCTCGTAAATCTTTATGACTCACTTTACCTAATAAAGTTTGAGGTAATTTTTCTATATACTCATACTTTTTAGGAACAGAATATTTATTTAAATTTTTCTCACATAACATTTTAATACTTTTCTCTAAATTTTCATCTAAATCATAACCTTCATTCAAAACAATAAAAGCCTTAGGAATTTCTCCCTTATATTGATCTTTGATACCAATCACAGCACACATCGATACTGCTTCATGAGATTCAATCACCTCTTCTATCACATTCGGATATACATTAACCCCACTAGAAATAATCATATTACCTTTACGGGAAGAAAAATAAAGTTGGTTATCATCCTTAGACTGATATCCCATATCTCCAGTATGTAACCACCCATCAATTAAAGTTTGTTTGGTTTCTTTTTCATCATTATAATATTCTCTCATAATAGACGCACCTTTAATACAAATCTCTCCAATTACTCCCTGAGAAAGTTCCTCATCTGTACCAGGTTTTACAATTTTTAATTTTGTTCCAATCATAGAAATTC
>CANQFX010000041.1 GCA_947600015.1 uncultured Bacilli bacterium | reverse complement strand
TCTTTGGCAGAAACTACAATTGTTTTATATACATTTGTACTAGCAATCACATTTTTTACTTTTTCATAACATAAATCAATCATTACTAGCATGACACTATTAGTTGATAATAGATAATTTTTAATTTCTTGTTCCGAAGACAAAGGATGAATCATATTCGCAATTGCACCAATTTTATTGACTGCATAAAAACTGATGATTGCTTCTGGGGTATTTGGCATACATATTGTCACTACATCTTTGGGACGAATTCCTTGACTTTGAAATGCTTTTGCGGCTTGATCTACCTTATTTAAAAATTCTTGATAACTAAATATTTTACCAAAATAATTAATTGCAGGTAGTTTTTCTCGTTCTTTTGCACTGTTTTGAAACATTTCGTAAATAGAAATATCTTCTACTTTAATTCTTAGTTCATTTTTTTTATAATACTTCTTCCATGGTACTTTTATCATTTTTTGTTTAATATAATCGATCATATTCATAAACTAGCCTTCCTTTTCATACTGATTTCTTGCATTAACTGATTATTTTCCATTTCCAAATCTTTTGTAATCTTTCTAGGATTTAAAAATTCAATTTGAATTTTCTTACGAAAGAGTTGATATTTCCCTGTAATTACAAAAGGAATTAAGTAAGAATTAGTATCTTTACTCATCTTGACTGCTCCAATTTTAAAAGGCAACACGAAATCATTACTTCGATTAATTGTTCCTTCTGGAAAAATGCCAATTACATTTCCTTGTAAAAGCATCTCTTTTGCATTTTTTAACGCATCTTTATCATGAATTTTACGGTTTACAGGAATACATTCCATTTTTTTCACAAAAAAGCCGATGATTCCATGAAATAAAGAATCTTTGGCTAAGAAATGAATCGAACTAGGACAGACAGCAATTAAAAATAATGGGTCTTTCCAATTGGTATGATTTCCTGCCAAAACATAAGCACCCTGAACAGGAATATTTTCTCTTCCAATAACTGTCGGATGATATAATAAATAAAATAATCCTTTGATGATTGGTCTAACAATTTTATAAAACATTTTTTTCTCCTATTCTTGTCTAAGATAATCTTATTATTATATACTTGCAATATACCAAACCCCTATTTTTTTGTCAATATTCTAAAACTATATTCACTAAAAAAATCTAGAAACTTTCTAGATTCATATTTTTTTATTTTGATTCCAAAATTACATATATAATTGTAATTCTATGAATATAATGACTAGGATAGAAGTCCTAATTTTAACTCTTTTTCAATTTCATCTTTCATTTTTTTTCATTCTTTATTTTTTCTTGAGGTAATAACTGTACTACTGCCATATTAGAAAAATCTATTTTTGAAGCAATCTTATTAATTTCTCGTAAATTTAAGTTTCGAATTTGTTCTACTTTATTGGGAATGACTTTATGATAGCGAAGAAAATCATCATAGATATTATGTACTGTAGAATCGATATCATCAATCATCTTTACCTCATTTGCAATCCAAACTTTTTTCATTCTCTCTAAAGCCTCTTTTTCAATTACAACATTTTTAAATTGTTCTTTTATCTCCTCTAATAAAACTTTTGGGTTTTCGCTTGAGGCCATGATATATAATACTTTATATTCTTCGATACTTTCCCATTCTGTATAGAAATTATTAATTAATTTTTTATTTCTTACGTTTTCACGAAAGATAGAAGAAGATCCAAATAAAATTGTAGTAATCATTGATAAGTATAAATCTAACGTAAGTGAATCATATTCTCCTAGATCCTTTGTTAATAACTTAACTCCTAATCCAATCTTAGGAACATTGACAGAAGAATGAATTATTTCTTCTTTTTTTCTTACTGTTTTTGGTTCTTTAATTTTGGTAATTTTCGCTTCTTTTCGATTTGGAATATTTCCTACTTCTTCTTTAATAATTTTTAATGCTTCTTTCATATTAAATTTTCCAACAATAAGTAAATACATATTATTGGGACTATAAAAATTATTATAGCATGTATATAAATCTTCTTTTGTAATTTTCATAATTTCTGGAATTGTACCACCAATATCTATTCTTCTTGGATGAACATGATAAATATTTTCGCGTAATTTCATTTCCAAAGCAAATTCAGGAATATCTTCATACATTTTTAATTCCTCTGCGATAATTCCTTTTTCCTTTTCTACGTTTTCATCTGTATAATATGGTTGATTTACAAAATTTAATAAGTATTTTAAATTTTCTTTAAAATTTTTTGTTCCATAACAAATATACTGTGTACTATCAAATGAAGTAGAAGCATTCGATCCTGTACCACTTTCAGAAAAATAGGTAAATGGATCAATTCCATCTTCTTGTTCAAACATTTTATGTTCTAAAAAATGAGCAATTCCATCAGGAACTTTTCTGGATTTCTTTTCCCCTGCTGGTTGGAAAGTAGTAATTTCTGAACCATATCTTGTGGCATAACTAATGAAATAATTTTTTTTATCTTTATATGGAACAAAAATTATATCCAAACCGTTTTCTAATGTTTCTTGATATACTTCTTGTTCTAATCCCTTTAAATTAATTTCTTTCATTTTTTACCCCCTCCAAGCAGAATACGGTATCCATTTTTATTTTTTTTGCTACCTTGATAATTTCTTCTTTTTTTACTTTTTGCATTTTCTTTCTTTTTTCTTCAATTGTGTCTGTACCAATTAATTCCATCATTAGATAATTATCAATAATTCTTTTTTCACTTTCTTCTAATTCTTCTAGGGCCGTTTCATAGTATTCTTTGGCAATTTTTATATCATTATCACTAAATTTTCCTTTTCGCATATCGTTTAGACTTTTCTCAATTAAATCAACTGTTTTTTTATAATTGCTTTTATCAATTCCAGCACGAATTAAAATTAGATGATCCAATTTATTTGGTACGGAATGAATCGTATAACATAAGGAGTGTTTTTCTCTTACTTCTTTAAATAATTTTGAGTCGCTTCCTCCTCCAAAAATTACATTATATAAAGTCAATGGGTAATTTCTTTCATAATCACTCAATCCATGACAGCGACAAGCAATTGCTAGTTTTGATTGTTGGGTATCAGAGGTTTCTTTGACAATTAATCGTTTGCTTCTAGGTTTTTTATCAGGAAGCAAATAAGGAACTCTTTTCTTTTTTAACGTTTTTAGTTTAAAATATTTTTTAAATAATTCTAAAACTTTCTTTTCATTTATCTCCCCAATGACAAAAATATCAACTAAATTGGTTTGAATCATTTTTTCATAATATTGATAAAGATTTTCTTCATTAATTTTATCTAAATCCTCTATATAACCCATCATGCGATAAGAGGCAGACGAATTTTTATCAAAGGCTTCAAACATTCGAACGAGACTGTAATTAGAAGAATCTTCTTTTAAAGCATTTAACGCACTACGACAGGAAGATTTTACAATATCTAGTTTTTGTGAATCAAATTTTTTTTCTTTTACATCAGGATGAAAAATAATTTCACTTAAAAATTCTACTGCTTTTTCAAAATTTTTTTCTTCTGTATATTTATCATTTAAGACAGTCAAATAAAAATTTGTATTCATATAGTTTCCTAATCGCGTATTTGATGTTTGAAAATCTGCGGCATATAATTCCTGTGCTTGAATCGTTAGTTTTCGTTTGCTATCATATTTCTCACTCGATTGCATGAACATATCACATAAAATATTACGCATTGTAATATCTTCTTTTACAATTGGACTACGAAACATTACTCGTACTGTAATCGTTTTAAATTTTTTTGTCTTTATCATATGTAATTGATAAGACCCTAAATCTTTTTTTGTATATTTCATAACCTCACCTCATCATCTTTTAGTATATGCTTTTTTCTTACTTTTATTATATCAATGTATCTAATGCTAAAACAATCATTTCGTCTAACGATTTTTCTCTTTGTTCTGAAGTTAAACTTTCCTTTTGATATTTCGAATCTACCACCGTCAATAAACAGGAGGCTTTTCTATTTAATTTTTGTGCTAAATAAAATAGAGCAAATGCTTCCATCTCACTAGCAATATAATCATCACTTGGAAAACAAGAAAGGAATTGTTTAGCATCAATATAAGGATCAAAAATATCCGATGTAATAATTTTGCCTATTTGAATTTTCATCTTTTTTTCCTGAGCCTTTTTTATTAATTTTTCATTTAAATCTTTACTAGCAGAAAATTCTTTTTTATGGTTGCCTTCAAATAATAAGGCAAACGGATTTAAGGAGTAAGCAGAAGATGCAATAATGATATCAAGTAGTCTTACTTTTTCATTCATTGTACCACAAGTACCAATTCGTATAATTGTCTCTACTTCATAAAATTGAAAAAGTTCATAGGCATAAATTCCAATACTAGCACATCCCATTCCTGAAGCAAATACCGTTATTTTTTTTCCTTGATAATATCCAGTATAAGCAAACATGTTGCGCACTGTATTTACAAGTTTATAGTCTGATAAAAATTTTTCGGCAATATATTTCGCACGTAATGGGTCTCCTGGCATTAATACTACCTTTGCGATATCTTCTTTTTTACTTTCAATATGCATTGTTGCCATATTTTCTCACCTATCTCCTTTTTTATTATTATAACCATGAATGAGGGAAAAGAACAATCTTTTTCTTTTTTTCTATCTTCTTTTCCAAAAAGAAAAGAAAGTTATTCTCCTTCTATTTCTTCTTTTTCCTGATTTAATTGCACTAAAACCACGCGAGGCTTAGACCCATTGGCAGGACCAATAATTCCTCTTTCTTCTAATAAATCAATCATTCTGGCTGCTCGATTATATCCTAATTTAAATTTCCTTTGAATAAATGAAGCACTTGCTTTCTGCGTTTCGATGACAAATTCAACAATTTCATTATAAAGAGGATCTTCTTCATCGGAAGACATATGGACACTACCACTAGAGGCTGTTGCATCTGTTTCTTCTAAATTCATCAACGTATCATCATATTGTGCTTGTTGTTGATGAACACAAAAATCAATAATCTTTTTAATTTCCTCATCTGTAATGAAAGAACCTTGAATACGAATTGGCGAATTCATTCCAATTGGTAAGAATAACATATCCCCTTTTCCTAGTAGTTTTTCGGCTCCTGTTTGATCTAAAATTGTCCTAGAATCAATTCCACTACCAACTGCAAAAGAAATTCTAGATGGAATATTGGCTTTAATTAATCCGGTAATTACTTCCGTAGATGGTCTTTGTGTTGCGACAATTAAATGAATTCCTGCTGCTCTCGCTTTTTGCGTAATTCGTAATATAGAATCTTCTACTTCTTTTGCAGCCACCATCATTAAATCGGCAAGTTCATCAATAATGACAACGATATAAGGCATTTTTGTTTTCTTTTCTTCTGGATCTTTATTTTTTTCATTCCACTTTTCTATATAATCATTATAGGATTCAATATTTTTTGTTTTGCTATCACTAAATACTTGATAGCGTCGTTCCATTTCTGCAACCATCTTGGCAAGGGCAATCGATGCTTTTTTCGGGTCTGTCACAACAGGACATAATAAATGAGGAATTCCATTATAGACAGATAACTCTACTACTTTTGGATCTACCATCACTAATTTTACTTCATCTGGTTTGGCCCGCATCAAAATAGAACAAATAATTCCATTCACACAAACAGATTTACCAGAACCAGTGGTACCAGCAATCAACATATGAGGCATCTTATTTACCTCACATACCCCAATATCTCCCATAATACTTTTTCCAAGTGGTACCATCAATTTTTTATCCATTGCATTCATCATTAATTTACTACTGATAATTTCATAAAAACTAACAGGAGTCGCAACTTCATTCGCAAATTCAATTCCCACGGTATTTTTTCCAGGAATGGGAGCTTCAATTCGCACATCTTTTTTAGCTAGGGCTAATGCGATTTCACGGTTAATCGAAGTAATTCTATTGACTCTTGTTCCACTAGCAATTTCTAATTCATATTGGGCAACCGTTGGTCCAATGTGCACTTCTACGACTTTTCCTATAATTTTAAAATCTTTCAATACTTTTTCTAATCGTTCAATATTTTTTTCAATCAGAGAACTATCTGTTTCTTTTTGTCTTTTCTTTGGTTGATTTAAAATACTAAGAGGTGGTAATTGATAAGAATCACTATTTTGTAGTACCGTTTCTCTTTTTTCTTCTTTCATTTCTTCTTTTACAGGTACTTGTTTCAAATCTTCAATACTAGATATGGTCACTTTCTTTTCAGGAATCTTTTCTTCGTCTTCCTCTTCTTCGCCGTCACTAATAATAACTGAGTTTTTCTTTTCTTTTACTGCAGTTCTTCGTTCTTTCCGATTTGCTATTTTTTCCTGGACAAAATTCAAAATAGAAAAACCTGTAAATAAAGAAATTCCAGCAATCATCAACACCCAGGCAATAATTTGCATTCCTGTATAGGAAAAAAGTTTAGCAAATACTGCCGCAAAAATTCCACCGATGATTCCTCCTCCAACGGCATACCAATCTTCTAAGGTGCCATTATTCATTATTCCATTAAACCCCTCGACTAATTGATTTATCGTCTCTTTAAATACAAGCATAATATTTTGATTATTCTCAATGACGAATTCTTTATGCATAATCATTAAAAATCCAAGAGCGAACATATAAATTCCTACTAATTTACTAGAAAAGAAATCTGGCCATTCTCGTTTTAATAATAAATAACTACCAATCAAAAATAAGACCATTAAAAAAACCATATACAATGATCCTACTAAAAATAAACCAAAGGAAGCAAAAATTCGACCTACTGGTCCATATTTTCCAATTCCTAAAATTGCAATTAAGACAAAAATAATTCCATATAACTCTGCACTATATTGAAAACTACTTTTTACTGTTTTTTTTCTCTTTTTCTTTGCCATAAAACTACTCCTATCCTTATTAATATTATACTACAGTTTTTTTTCTTTTCCAATGAAAAACGTAGTTTTCTTTTCTATCTTCCTCATTATTATATCAAATCAAATATAAAAAGAATATATTTCGAAGAAACATACCTTTTTATTATATTTATTTTCATATCATTTTAATTTTGCATGAATATTTGTTGACCTTTTACTAAATCATAATTTATTAAATCTTTTCCATCTAAATTTTCTTTATACATATTTACTCCTGTAATTTGATTATTTTCATATGTTGTATAATAATATATTCCTTTATCCATATTACAGCAAGAACTATAAATCGTTATTTCATACTGATTTTCTCCCATATGAACACATCCTCTTTGTTGATCTACGGAACCCAAAATATGAAAAAATTGGCTAATACTTTCTGATTCACTATCGCCTGATAAGGAATTCATTTTTGTAAATGCTGCTTTTACAAATCTTGAGGCAGAAGATAAGTCCCCTGGTAAGCCTAATGCTCCCATACCTCGACTATAAGCCTCTAAGTTTAGTTTGTTTGAAAAATTGTTCTTAGGTGGTTCTACCGATAAATTCATATAATTATTTAGATTAAACATATGAATATCAAATGTTGGATTGTTTGTTAAAACACCTACTGGATTATCATATATTTTTAATCCTTCTTTGACACATTCCACTGTAATAGAATTTTTCTTATCCGCAATAATCCAATGTAATGGAGATACTGGTAATTGTTCACTAAAATTCAAATTGATGATATTGATATTATTTAATAAACTTTTTGCTTCTTCAAGAGTAGCACATTGTGATAAAACCCATGGAATAAATTCAAAAGGAGCGATATTATCCTTTTCTGGTTGTTCTTCTTTGTAATCTGCATTTTTAGGAAAGTTTAACCCTGCCATTCCTAAACCTTTCTCATTGATTGCATCATAATATAGAGGATAGTCTAAAGCAACATAAGCCATACCAATCAGTGCATAATGTTGATTTATTTCTTTTCCTTTTCTAAAATGAAATGGATAATTTCTAGGTGTTATTGTAACTGTTTCTTTATAAGAATATTCTAAATCGAGATTTCTTCCAAAATAATGGTCTTTTGTATTATAAGTAATTGCTGTACACATAATGATTTTTCCTTTCTAATTTGATAAATATTTATCTATTAATTGTATTATAGCACAGATATATAGAAAATAAATTGAATCTTAAATGATTAGAATCATTCTTGATATTGTTTTTTCTTACGTTATTGAATTTCAAACGATAATCGTTTATTATTCTTCATTTATCCCTGTGTGGCAATCTCATTTGGTATGAATAAGATTATATTTATAAAATATTAATTTTAATATGACTTGTTTGTAACTTACTTTATTTCTTCTAACATTTTTTCTTTTAGTTTATCTATATCAGTGAAAAATAAATTTGTACCTCTCTTTTTTAATCCTATCATATTTTTAAATAAACTTTTAATTTCATTTTGTAAATCTGTTGGAACTCTTAATGGTACTCCATCAAGAGTATGAACATGATCTATATATTTTTCTCATTCTTAATAATCCTCTTTTTTATATTTATTATTTTTTGGGCAAAAAATTAAGACATCATTATCATAACTTATTTAGATTGAATTAAAAAATCATTTATCACATTTTTTATCTCCTTAAATTTGTCGTAAAAACACAATTTTTATCAAAAAAGACCAAGATTATTAAAAATCTTAGTCTAAATTATAAGTAACTATTTGAATAAATGTAGAACGCTTTTACGGATTATTTGTTCTCATGCTCACGTATAGCAGCTTGTGCTGCAGCTAATCTAAATGGAGAGCAAGATACATAAGTTAATCCAATATTATGACAGAATTCAACAGATGCTGGGTCTCCTCCATGTTCTCCACAAATACCAAGTTTGATATCTTTTCTTGTTTTTCTTCCTGCTTCTACTGCCATTTTTACTAGTTTCCCTACACCTTGTTGATCTAGTTTTGCGAATGGATCAGATTCATAGATTTTATTTGTATAATAAGCATCTAAGAATTTACCGGCATCATCACGTGAGAATCCAAATGTCATTTGTGTTAAATCGTTTGTTCCGAAAGAGAAGAACTCTGCTTCTTCTGCAATTTCATCTGCAAGAAGTGCTGCTCTTGGAATTTCAATCATCGTTCCAATATGATATTCCATATTAGAATTTTTCTCTTTTTTCACTTGTTCGGCAGTGTCTACCACGATATCTTTTACGAATTTTAATTCTTTCTTTTCTCCTACTAATGGAATCATAATCTCTGGTACAATATCATAGCCATCTTCTTCCTTTACTTCAATGGCTGCTTCCATTAGTGCTCTTGTTTGCATTTTAGCAATCTCTGGATAAGTGACTGCAAGACGACAACCTCTATGTCCCATCATTGGATTAAATTCATGTAAATCATCACATTTTTGTTTTAAATGTTCAACACTAACACCCATATCTTTGGCAAGAACTTTTATATCTTCTTCTTCCGTTGGCAAAAATTCATGTAGTGGTGGATCTAAATAACGTACCGTCATTGGTAAACCTTTTAATTCCTTATACATTGCCTTAAAGTCTCCCTTTTGGAAAGGAATTAATTCATTTAATGCTTCTTCTCTTGCCTCTACTGTTTCTGATAAAATCATTTTACGAATTTTAGGAATACGTTCCGCATCAAAGAACATATGCTCCGTACGGCAAAGTCCAATTCCTTCTGCTCCTAAATTGATGGCATTCTTCGTATCTCTTGGATTATCTGCATTTGTACGTACTTTTAATGTACGAAGAGAATCTGCCCATGCCATAATTCTTCCAAAGTTACCAGATACGGTTGCTTCCTCTGTTTTAATTTCTCCTTTATAAATTTTTCCTGTCGTTCCATCTAAAGAAATATAATCTCCTTTATGGAATGTATAACCATGAAGTTCAAATTCTTCTTTTTCTTCATTAATTTTAATATCTCCGCAGCCAGATACACAGCAAGTTCCCATTCCACGAGCAACTACTGCCGCATGAGAAGTCATTCCTCCACGAACTGTTAAAATTC
>CANQFX010000040.1 GCA_947600015.1 uncultured Bacilli bacterium | reverse complement strand
CAAATTGAATTTCTTCTTTTGTTTTATTAAAATGCAATATATCAAATTGTTCTGCCGCTGTATTATTATGATTAAATCGAGAAAGATTTTCTACTTTATTTTGATCTACCTGATTTAGCGTATGATTCCCCATAACAGGCGCATTCATCCCTTTATAACTAAAATCTTTTTTATTTCCTGAACTAAATCCCATATTATTCTCCTTTTATTCAAAGTTACCATGTTCTATCTTGTACATAAGGAATAATTTCATATATCATATCATTCCTAATAGATTCTATATGCGATACAGAAGTGTTTACCTGATCTATACAAAGAGCTTTATCATTGATCAAAACATTTTCATTTAAGACATCTTTTAAATAAGATAAAGAATTATCAATTTTATTAAGTTTATTGACCATTATTTTTAATCGACTGTATAATCTTTGATATTTATACTTTTCTTCATCATTCATTTCTTCATTTCCCCTTCTTTACTTTCCATATTTTTTAAATTTCTTTGTTTTATTTCTTCATAAGCATTTTTCATATATTGGGTAAAATTATGATATTCTTGATTATTTAGACAATTATTTCTCGTTGATTCAATCATTTGATTATGACAAGAAATAAATTTTTCACGATTGGAACTATTATAACAATTTTCTAATCCCTGTAAAACTTGTCTTAGTTTACTATTATCACTTTCTTCTTGTTCTAAAAAAACTCGAATTTTTCCACAGGAAGCATTCACCTCTCCTGCATACATAAATACTTTATCCATATGCTATATCCTTCCTACATCTGTATTAATACTAATTCTAGTAATATTATTTTTAGAGATTCTTTGTGTAATCTTTGCCTCAATTTCTTCTATTTTTGAATAATAGTTGGTTATTGTTTCTCTTATGCTATACATTATATTAATTTTATTTCTTAAAATCTCTCTTTCATTATAAATTCTATTTTTTAATGGAAAAAAAGACAAATCTCCTAAATTATCATAACAACTTAAAACATTTTCCATTTGTTCAATTACATTATTTACTTTGTCTAATACATTTTTCTTAGCGTCTAAATTACATTTAATTTTACGTCCTAATTGATTATAACTAATATATAATTCTTTATACACTTGATAATGTTCTTTCATATTAGCCACTAATTGTTGGTTTTTCTTTTTCTCTTCATCAATGAATACATATAATTTTCTTTTTCTATTATCATCCCAATAAGAAGAGATATTTTGAAATTCATAATAGATAGAATTCGTAAAAAACTCATAATCTTGAATGATTTTACTGAGTTCATTTATTTTACCTTCTAATTCTTTGACGTTAATATCTACCATTTTATTCACCCTTTTCCCAAATCAATAATAATAACCCTAAAAAGAGTTATTACCATTGATTTAGAAAAAATATTTTTACTTTTTCTAAAATAAATTAAGCACCCTGCATATCGCCAACATTTGTAGATTGAATAGTTGTAAATTGTTCAATTGTCTTAGTTACTAAAGTATTGGCTGCTGATTTTAATCCATCAAATTCTGAACCAGTAATATCTCCAACCTTAGATAAAGTTGCAGCATAAGCACTCATTTCACTATCAGATAATGCACCACAACTAGTAATCGTACGATTTAAATTGTCAAAAGAACTATTAAGATCATTAATAATAGAATCTAATGCTTTAACAGCTCCATCTACAGAAAAGCCCTGGCGAATTCCTACATCCCCATTAGCAAATTGAATTTGAATAGGACTTACATCTACTGTAGGTGTTGTATACGTTATCGCACCTACGGTTAAAGTGTTTCCTGTTCCTTCTGCATATCTTGCTCTTGCAGTATTTAGAATATCATAAGCAACATTTACATTATTTTGTAATTTTTGAATAATTGACTGCATCTCCGTATTATACTCATTTGCAAAATCTACTGCATATTGACATTCCCAATTTTGTGAAATATAAGATACAAAATTTGCTGATTCCCTAGTAATCATTCCAGCTGTTTCTTCCAAACGTGAATTAATATTACTAATTGCTGTATCCATATTTGTCTGATTAAAAATCATTCCATCTGCCATTTTTTATCACTTCCTTTACATAATTTTTTGATAAGTGGCATATCTTATCTAATATTATTTAAGCATAATACCCCCCCCCCCTAGCAACTTTTTAGGTTAAATTTGACAAAAAATTTACAATAAATGCATAATTTTTTACAGTATATTGACAAAAAAAAGAAAATCTCTAATAGGTTCTCCTTTTCGATTTTCTTTTTTCGATTGATTTTTTTCTATGCTCCAGAATAATTAAAACTTTCCAACATAATTAATTCTGTACTATTTCTAATATCAGTATGAATAATTATTTCATTATTATTATAGACTTTTCCTGTATCTTTATTAATAAAGATATATTGATCTTTTTCTAAATCAAAAGGAAGACCTACGATGTCAAAAACTGATTTAGTAATAAGTCGATTGACTTTCCACATTAATTCATTTACTGGGATATAAACATCAAAATCACGATCAAGGCTTGGCACAATTACCTTAATCAATACTTTGTTTTTCACAAGGTCTCTTCCTCCTTTCTATCAAATTCTAATAATTTAATCGTTACATAACTTCCCTCAGATACATGAAATCCCATATTGTTTTTATAATCTTTTGTAAGTTCAGCATTATAATTACTAATCTTTACTATATTTTGTTCCCCTGCTCCATTTCCTATCCAAATACCATCCGATGGACTGAAATTTTTTTGATACCAAGGGTCAAAAGCATAAGATTTAAGTTTCGCTGCATCATCAGATATAATCACTGCTGTTTTATCACATTTCTTAGAAAGATCCATCAATTCTTCTAATTTTTTATTATCATCTAATTGACTTAATAATTTACTAATTCCATAAATAATAATAATTTCAATTTGCGTATTTTTGGCCTCTATTTTCTGATTTAAATAATTAGAAATAGCTTCTATTACTTTATCTAAAGAATCACTATAATAATTTTTTATTTGTTCCTTTTTTGTTCCTAATAATTTTGATGGATCGATTACAATTAAATTGGTATTATCCATTTTTAAAATAACATCAATAAAACTCATCATAAATTCTTGCGTATATTTTAATTTGTTTGCACCAATGACCGTACCAGTAAAACTCGTAAAATCATAAGTATCAATATCTAATGTATTTTTATTAATTCCAATAGGAACACTCGTAATATCAGATATTTTCTGCTCTACATCACTAAGTACTACCTGTTCTGGAAGCATAGGAATCTTTTCTGCAACTTGTGGATTTTCTTTTTGTAAAGTAGGAAGTAAATTTAAAATAAAATCATTTAAATTATCTTCATTTGCAACCAAAGAGGCAGTTTGAAATTCATGTAATCCATCACAAGAATATACTCCTCTACCAAACATATCTCTTGGCACTAATTTCTTTCTTGCATTAAATAAAGACGCATAATCACTTGGATCTTTTAATTTAAGAGCATAGTTATTTTCAATATTTTGCGATATTTTTCTTGGAATAGAATTAATTCCCGTTGCCGTAATAATGAAAATAATACCATATCGTTCAGAATCTCTAATGATTTCTGGGAAATCATCATATAAATTTTTATCGCTTTCATTAATTGCATCAAAGTTATTCATAACTACTACTTTGAGTGGTAATTTTTTATCACTATTGCGGATAAAGTTTTTATATTCTCCTCCATAATCAGCAAAGAGTTTCTTCCTTTTTTTGATTTCTTCCCTAATCATTTTAAATAAATTTTTATATTTCTCTTCTTCTCCCGCATAAACAATTCCTCCTACATGAGGAGTTTTTTCAAATTTACGTAAAGCTTGAGAACCATAATCTATAATATAATATTGAACTTCTTCCGTATGATACTTTTTGATTGTAGAATAAATAATCGTATTAAGTAGCATTTCTGACTCTGTACTATCGGTCCCATAAATAGCAGTATTACCATCTTCCAGGAAAGAATACGTAAGTAATCCTTGCTCCTGTTTTTCTGGAGCATCATATTCTCCAATAATAGCTTGTACAGAAAATGGTTCACTTTGTACTTGATATTTCTCAAACAACTCATCTACAATAATTACTTCACTTACATTATCAAGCCATAGTTTTCGAGCCTTTTTTCCAGTCTTATTTGCGATTTCAATAATACTTTTCATAATAGCAGCAAGTTGTTCTCCTTGCGCTTCTACTTTGACTGTATTATTGCTTGCTTGAATACTTTTAATAAAATCACCATTATCATTTATAAAATTAATACTTTTATCGACTTGCTTAATAATTCTATCAGAAGGATAATACTTTGCACCACACCATGCAGACTGTCCTAAAGCAAAATATTCATCATATCCTACTTGCAAATAAAATCTTCCTGTTTGTTTTAAACTAGCCGCATCTGGCCTTTTTAACATCTCTTTACTATCCGATTCATCTTGAACTTTTAGACAAACACGGAATTTAGAATTGGACCAAATCTGATCATTAACCACACCACTTGGTTTTTGCGTAGCCAAAATTAAATGTACTCCTAACGAACGACCAATACGGGCAACACTAATTAAATTATCCATAAAATCTGGTTGTTGACTTTTCAACTCTGCAAACTCATCACAAATAATAAATAGATGCGGTACTGCTTCTTCTAATTTTCCTTCATGAAAAAATCTTTGGTATTTATAAATATCAATCGTACTTTCTCCTAAGGCATCTCTTGCATCGTTAAAAATTCGTTGTCTTCTTTTAATTTCACTATCAATACTAACTAAGGTACGATCCATCTCTGCTTTATCTAAATTGGTAATTGTACCTGCTAAATGTGGAAGTAAAACTCCCGTTGCTTTATTTTCAAAAGCAAAAGCAAGTCCACCACCTTTATAATCAATCAAAATAAAGGCAACATCATCAGGACTATAGTTAATTGCCATAGATAAAATATAAGTAATAATAAATTCACTTTTACCAGAACCAGTCATACCAGCTACCAATCCATGTGGACCGTGATATTTTTCATGCAAATCAAGATACATTAATTCTCCCTGCTCATCGACTCCTACTTCTGCTTTTAGACTCGTTGTAGAATCATTAGCGTTCCAGCGATTTAAAATATTTAATTGTTCTACTTTCCCAACATTTTCCATTTCTAAGAACGTAATTGCTTCGGGCAATTGTTTGATTCCTTCCTCAAATTCGATTGGAATATTGGATACTACTTTAGCAATAGACATCATATTTACTGTATAGTTAATTTCATCATAAAACTCTATTTGTTCTTGTTTTTCATAAGAATTTTTTAACACTCCAGATGTTTTTTCCCCTAAAGTAATAAAATTACTACATTTACTTGGTAAATTGCTTAATCGATCTTCTAAGATAATAATACTAAAACCTAGATTTTCATCTAATTCTGATAATGTCTTAATGAAATCATATTTCTTTACTCGGTTATAATCATCAATAATAATTACATAATGTGGTTTAAATAAAGATGTTTTATTACCTTGAATACTTGCAAGACGATTATTAATCTCATAATTTAAATATTCCGCTACATTTTTACTAGTTTCTAACGTAGAAGAGAAAAAACGAAAACTTTTATCATTATTAAAATTATGATTTAAATATTTTACATAATCCCAAGATTCTTCTTTATTTTCTGTTGTAAAAACAACTAATTTTAAATCTTCATAACTATAAAAAGTAATTAATTGTAAAATAATATTATTCATAAAATAAGTACTTTTCACAGAATTTCCCATAATAGCGGTAATTTTATTTTCATAAAATGAATATCCCACAGGAACATTTTCAATATATTTATATTCTTCTACCATCTGATCTGCTTGTTTGCGAAGGTCATCTTCCTCAATAGTAAATCCTTCTTCGGGATATTCTACTTTTGCATCTAATAATTCTTTTCCATATCCTATCCTTACAACTAAAAAATCATTTTGATCAATTCTTTTATCCCAAAAATTAAAATTCTTATTTTTTACAATATCAAGGCATTTTTCTGTAGAAATTAAATTTTCTAGTAAAATTCCTTTTTGCAATTTAACTTCATTTGCTAATTCTTCTTTTTTCTCTCCCAAATATTTACTATATTTTTTTACAACTTCTTTCCGTTTTTTGATTTTCATTCGCTTGTTATAAAATTTGGTAAGAAGAGGCCACAATAACATAGAAACAAGCATAGAAATCCCCATAACTAACGAAGTCATAGAATCTTGAATGGTTACTTCTTTCATTTGGATTTTATGAATCGTATTAAACAATGTAACCGCAGAAGTCACTCCCATAGTAAACATTGGTCCTATCGTAAGTAAAAGTGGTAATTCTTCATTTCCTTCTGGCTTAGGGGGAGGACTCAATTTTATTGTTTTTGTTTCAATAATTCTACGAATACGTGGAGATTTAGAAAAATAATCATCTTTGGTATACAATTCTTCTTCTTTTACTTCTATTTCTTGTGGCTCTTCTAATGCTCCTAAACTATACATCCCTATCTTAGAAGAAATTTCATCTACTAATACTTTCCCACCTGGATTATTCATTAATAACATATTTGGTAAAAATAAAATTTTCATCCCATAAATATGAAGTAAATCTCCTGGTTTAATATAATAATTGTTTGTACTTAAAACTTTATTATTAATATAGACACTAATATTTCCCCGCTGTAACACATACTGATTATTAACAAAACTAATTTTGACAATATCTTTTACATACTCACAAGAATAATGAATATTACACTCTGGTGTATTACCAATAATAAAATTACTAGTTTGATTATAAGAATAAGTAGCAATATTATGTTCTAACAATTCACTAACATAAATTAAATAATTTTTCTCATTTCTTTGTAAAATATAAAAAGTATCTGGCCTTAATTCTGCATCATTTACAATATGATTATCGAAAAATACTTTAACATCATCGGTAGAATAAATCATCCATTGCCCATCTTTTGCTTCTACATTAATTAATTTGATAGGTTCTTCCTTATTTTCATCAAAACTATAACTTCCAGAAATATCACTAGGAAGAGAGAAATGCATAATTTTACTTGCTAAATATAATGTAATTTTCATTGTACCACTTACCTTTATTCTTTTCTATTATGATTATAACATAAATATCTTACAAATGTATAGAATCTTTATTTTTAATGAAAAAGAAATCTTAACTATGCAAGACTTCTTCATATACTTTTTTTAACTCTTCCCCTATTTTTTTAATATCTCGCTCTTTTGCAATTTCATATGCTTGTTCTCCTAATTCTGGTAATTCCTTCGTAATTACTTTTTTTATCTTATCCTCAAATTCATCTACATTTTTTGCTTTATAAACATGGACTCCATCTGTTAACCATTCTTCAAAAATCGGAATATCACGAATAATCGCAGTTGCTTTACAAGCACAAGCCTCAATCACTGGAATCCCTTCTGTTTCTTCTAACGTAGGACAAAGATAAATATCACAACCATTGAGTGCATCCTTAATTTCTGTTTGTTCTACATATCCAGCAAAATATAAATTATCAAGAGTTGTGTTTACTGCTTTCCGAACTTCTTTCGTTGCGGCAGACAATGGACTATACCCAAACCAAATAAATTGATATTCTGGAAGTCGTTTTGCTAATTCTACAAAATCAGTAATTCCTTTTCGCTCAATATAAAGACCAATTCCAACAATGACCTTGTCATCTTTTCCATAATGATATTTTCTCCTAAAGCGTTCTCCAGCCTCACTATCATTCTTAAATAAATCTAGTTCTATTCCGTTTGATATAGCATAAATTTTTTTCTTTATTCCATATCCCTCTAATAGTTTTTTCGAATATGGCGTTGGTGTTACAATCACATCCCCAAGACTATAACATTTAATTAACCATCGTTTAAAAGCAGGAGAAATTTGCCTACATAAAATAAAGCCATTTTTAAAATCTTCTTCTGTACTATGAGCATGATACACTACTTTCTTCCCATGACTTTTTGCATGCTTCGCTAAATAATAAGAATTGGGTCCCCAAAAATTAATATGGACAATATCATAATCTTCTTTTATATCTGTAGTATAAGGAACATTCACATAATCCAATGCTTTCATTTGATGGATGATTGCTTTTCCTAATCCACTCTTTGAAATTAAATTTCTTCCTTCAGTATAAAGTAATATTTTCATTGTCATCTTCCTCTTTTTCATTATAATTTAGAAAAAGAAAAAAGACAAGTCCTCTCTTCTCTTCACCATGATCAAAGTCATTCTTTTTTAATAATCATTTCTTTTGACTCTGCACTTCCTTTTAGTACACCTATCGTTACATTATAAAGAATAAAAATAAAAAACAAGAAAAGAATGGTAAAAAACATATGATCAGAAAAAATACAAAAATCATAAATACCATGCAAAATGGTAGGAACAAAAAGACTGCAAATTGCATACTTCCGAGATTTTAATAAATTCCCTTTTCCCTTTTCTACTTTAGTCCGACTAAAATAATATCCCATAAAAACCGCCGTACAAGCATGACCTGGAACAGCAAGCAATCCTCTCGTAATCCCAATTGCAATACTATTATAATAAGTAATATAAAAAACATTTTCTAATAAGGCAAAACCTAAGGCTACAAATACCGAATAGACAATCATATCATATACTTCATCAAATGCTTTACTATGATAACCAATGGTATAAATCATAATCCATTTACAACATTCTTCAACAAAAGAAACGACAAAAAACGAATAACAGAATATTTCTAAAAAACTCATATCTACAATTTCTTTATTAATAAAGGGAAGAAAAATAGATAATACTTGGCTAAATATTACAGATAAAATACAAGATAAAATTCCTAAAACAAAAAGAATTCCTAATAATTTTTTGGGTTCTTTATGCCTATCTTCTTGATAAGTATAACCACAAAGCAAAATGACAGGCAAAATAGCCAAAATAATTAAAAAAATCCTTCTTATCATATTCTTCCTTCTTTTTCACTCGTTCTATCAATCTTTCTATTTTCATTTTATTACAGAGCATAAGAAAATCCTAGCAAAATAAGATTCTTCTGATTCACTTTACAAAATATTTACAGCTATTCGTTACTATATTTTACTTTGAAAATATGCAAGTGTGTTTTCTTAATTGACAAATATATCAATTCAATCTATAAAAATGATAGCAGGAATTCAAACATTATAAAAATTGAACTACAAGAGTTCAACTAAAATACCATTTGGAGTGAATCATAGTTATCTACAACTTTATTCCAATAACGAAAGAGTTTATATCATCTCCACTACTAATCATACATAGTGTTTTTATATTAATAAAGTAACATTATAATTTTTTTATTATTCATATTTCTCTGAGCCATCCAATAATGGAGTTTTTATAGTTTCTTTTATATTTTCTCTATCTTCCTTTGTGACCTTATAGGTAAATCTTTTATTTCCCTTTGTAGATGGAAGTGAGAATGTTATTTCAAATGTATCTTCTAAATCGTCAGCCTCAACGGGTATATTCAAATAGCCTCTATATGTTTTAGATTCTCCTGAAAATAATAATATATTAGAAACACTATATTTTCTCCAATATTTAGAATCATTTTCAAGAATAAATTTAGCAGTATCAGTAGAATCACTAGACTTATAATTTTTGTTATTATATTTTACTGTTATAAATTTTACATTATCTACACCACCAAGGGAGATAGAACCACGATCTAGATTTTCCACAGTAAATTCAAAATATACTAAAGTATGTCCCTTATTAGCTACATAATATCTAGTTGCAACATTAGATGAATCATATTCTATAGGTGTTCCATAATCTGAACTATACTTACTATTTAAAGCAAAAGACAATTTAGAGTTATTAAGTTTTAATTTCAATTTATCTGTCTCCACAGATTCTCCTAACGTATATGTATTTGTTTGGTTTAAACTACAACCAGAAAATCCTAATAAACCAACGACACATAATATAATGAATAATATTTTCTTTTTCATTTTATTTTCACTCCTTAATTTATTTTTTTAACCACCATGGTGCGATTGCTATAGGGGTTTAACACTCCTAATCAAAAAATAATGCAATTTTCCATGATACATTCATCATAACATAAAAACGACCGTTTTACTGTTTAATGTATACTAAGCACATATTGGCTCATCAATATGCAAGTGTGTTTTCTAAATTGTCAAAATTTAGTATAAAAGCATTGTATCAAGAACAAATGTTTGATATAATTAATTTGGAACATTTAATAGTTGGGTGATTGCCAAACTTCATTAAGAAGGGAGGCGATAGTATGAATAAGAAGGATTTTTTAA
>CANQFX010000039.1 GCA_947600015.1 uncultured Bacilli bacterium | reverse complement strand
GCCTTGGAAATTCATTATATTTTGGAGGTTATGGAAGAGAGGCATATGCAACAGCAAGTTTAGAATGTCCAAGGGAAGAAGATAAGTTTACCGTAGGAAATGAAAGATTACAATATAAGACAGGACTACTTACAAGTGATGAAGTAATGTTAGCAGGAGGTCAAAATAGTTCCAATAGTAGTTATTATCTATATACAGGGAATTCTTACTGGCTAGGGTCACCTTATGTCGTCTACTACAATAACGCAAGCGAGTTTTTCGTCGATTCGTCTGGTAACTTGAGTGGCTGTGGCGTGAGCAATACCGTAGGCGTCCGTCCGGCAGTTTCACTGAAGCCAGGAATCGATTATCATGGAGGAGATGGAACAGCAAGTAGTCCTTATGTTATTGATTAATGAACACTTTTTGATATAACCATTGGATAAGGTTAAAATTTATTTATAGAGGAGGAAAATCAAATAAAAAAATATTAACTTTTTCTAATACTATATTATTTTTAGAATATTTTTCCTTATTTGGCATAGAATAAAGATGAAGAAACTTTTTAGCACTTACTATTGACAAGTGCTAAAAATAGTGGTATAACATTTAATGAAAGGAAGGATGAAAGATGAATTTAATTCCAAGAAATTTTTATTTAGATGACTTTTTTGATAGTTTAACAGATACTAGAAGGAACAATAATATGAAATGTGATATTTATGAAAAAAATGGAGTATACCATATTGAAATGGATGTTCCTGGTTTTTCAAAAGAAGATATCAATATCGAAGTAAAGGATGGAAATTTAGTTATCCAAGCAGAAAAAAAGAATGAAGTAGAAGAAGAAAACGAATCTAAAAACTATATTCGTAGAGAAAGAAGTTATGGAAAATATGAAAGATCTTTCTATTTAGGAGATTTAGATCAAGATAAAATTGATGCAGAATTTAAAAATGGAATTTTAAAAATTTCTGTTCCTAAAAAAGAACAAATTGAAAATAAAAAAGTCATTGAAATTAAATAAGCACGAAAGTGCTTTTTTTTTGGAAACTAGACAAACAGTGGTTTTTATGATATATTGAACAAGCGTTTTTGAAAGTAGTAACCTTATTTCTTTTTCTTTTTTAGTATGAAAATAAAAAATTATCATATTTATATAAAGGAGGCATATATGGAATTAGAGAAGAGAAAAAATTTTAAAGAAATGATGTTAAAGTATCAATTTGCAAAAAAAAGATTAGAAACAGAAATGGAAATTTTATTGCAAGAATATGAACTTTCTTATGGATATAATCCAGTGGAACATATTAAATCAAGAGTAAAAACGATGGATAGTATTCGGAAAAAGTTAACAAGGAAAGGATATAAAGTAACGATTGACAATATTTTGCGACATGTTCATGATGTGGTAGGGTTTCGTATTGTTTGCTCTTTTTTATCTGATGTTTATGATCTAGTAGAAATTATCAAATCTTATCAGCAATTTATTATTAAGGAAGAAAATGATTATATTAAAAAGCCGAAAGATTCTGGTTATATGAGTTATCATTTAAATCTTTTAGTACCAATTCATTTGTTTAATCAGACAGAATATATTGAAGTAGAAGTGCAAATTAGAACTGTAGCAATGGATTGTTGGGCCAGTCTGGATCATAAATTGCGTTATAAATTACCGAAAAAACTTCCTCTTGCTCTAGAACAAGAGATGATACATTGTTCTACAGAAATGATGAAGATTGATGCAAAGATGCAAGAATTGTATAAAATTGTCAAAAAAAACAAGATTCGGGAGTAAATTTATTGTATACTATAAAAGAGGTGTTGCAAATGAACTATATGCTAGATAAAATTGATTTATTAGAAAATAAAGAAGAAATTATCCAATCTGCAGGAAAGATTGTTGAATTATTAAAAGAAAATAAAAGATTAGATAATAGTGAAAAATTAATGACGATAGAACTTGCGGTTGCACAATTAAATTATGAATTATATCATATAAGTGGAGATTAAAAGTATGGTGTATTTAGATTATAGTGCAACAACGAAAGCAGATAAGCAAGTATTAGATACATATCAACAGGTAGAAGAAAAATTTTGGGGAAATGCGAATTCTCACCATCGATTAGGAGTAGACGCAAGAAAGTTAATTGATGCCTCAACCAAACAAATAAAAGAAATTTTACATCTTCAAGGAAAAGAAATTATTTATACAAGTGGTGCAACAGAAGCAAATAATTTAGTAATTAAAGGGGTTTGTTTAAAAAGCAAAAATCGAGGTCGTCATATCATTACAACGGAATTAGAACATTCCTCTGTTCTTGAGACGATTGCTTATTTAGTTAAGGAATATGATTTTACGGTTGATTATGTCAAATTAGATCAAAATGGGCAAGTGGATTTATCCTCTTTAAAAAAGTTGATGCGAGAAGATACTGTTTTGGTATCGATTGCTTCGATTAATAGTGAAATTGGAATTAGACAACCTTTAGCCGAAATTAGTAACATTGTCCGAAAAAATAAAAAAACTTATTTTCATAGTGATGTAACGCAAAGTATGGGCAAAGAGATCATTGATTTTTCAGTATTGGATTTTGCTAGTTTTTCGGCACAAAAGTTTTTTGGTATGAAAGGAATTGGGGGATTAATTAAAAATGAAAATGTGATGATAGAACCATTAATTCATGGAGGAAAATCAACGACTTCTTTTCGTAGTGGAACACCAGCGACATCATTAATTGTGTCAACTGCGAAAGCCCTTCGTTTATGTTATGAAAATTTTCAACAAAAACAAAAGCATGTACAAGAGATTCATGACTATTTAATTAATCATTTGAAAATGTTAAAAGTAGACATTAATAGTAATGATTATTGTATTCCCCATATTGTAAATATTAGTTTAAAAAATGCAAAACCAGAAACCATGCTACATGCGTTAGAACAAGAAGAAATTTATATATCTACGAAAACAGCATGTTCCACTAACGAATCTTCTACTGCTGTTTTTGCTTTGACAAAAGAGGAGAGGAAAGCCAAAAAATCATTACGTATTAGTTTGTCTTATCTTACGACAAAAGAAGAAATTGATTATTTCATAGAAGTATTTACAAAAAATTTGCAAAAATTAGAAGAATTGGGAAAATAAGCAATCTGTTTTGGTTGTTTTTTTTCTTCTCTGGTTTACTTCTTTGTAAAAATCTTGTATAATGAAATAAAGTAGAGAATAAAGGGAGTTTTTATATGGAAGAAAAAGAATTGATTGAAATAGAAGATAAAGAAGGAAATAAAAAACAAGTAGAAGTAATTACTTATTTAATTTCTGAGGATGGACTTCGCAAGTATTTAGTATATTCCCAAGGAGAAATTCAAGGACCAGAAGAAGATCATGTTATTTATATTTCTAAAATACATTTTGTAGAAGGAAAAATGACATTAGAAGAAATCGTTGATGATGCAGAATGGAATGATGTACAACGACTTTTAAAGAAAATTGCTAATGCAGAATAAAAGGTGGTGGAAGAATGGAACTAGAATATAATTATCAAAATAAAATTTATGAAGAATCACTGAAAAATATTAAGGCTTCTCTTTTTGATATGATTAATGAAGCAAATCAAAATGGAGATTGGAATAGCCAAGAAATACAGCAATTAATGAAATTTTCTAATGAAATTACTGATGTGATAGAACAGTTAGATCGTAGGCTATCACATAGTGAAAAGGAAATGTCTATTTCACCTTCTAATTCAGCACCGGAAAATAATTTAGAAAAAACAGAAGCGATAGTAAATTTTCCTAAAAATGAACAGAAAGAAGATAAAACGGAGGAGAAAGATTCCAATGTAAGTCTTCCATTTCAAGATGTAAATTCTTTTGTAGAAAATGTTAATGCGGGTAAAGGCCAAGCACCAGAAGGAGAATTGCCACAAGGGGAAAAAGAAGTAAAAGAGGCAGAAAGTTTGCCACCTAGTAGTGATAACAATGATGTGAAGATAGAAACGCCAGAAACATCTTCCCCAACACCAGAGGATGCTTCTCAGAGTGTATTAGGAGATGTGCCTAAAGAAGAAAAACAGGAAATAAATTCTGAACCTCCAGCTACAGGAACAGAGTCTTTGCCTCCTAGTGTTGAAAAAATCAAAAAAGTAGATGTGCATTTACCTAAAGCAATTTTAGTCACAAAAGTACAAAATGAAAAATTATTGCAATCTCGTTCGAATCAAAAACAAGAATTAGAAAAAATAAATCAACGGGCAAATGCAGTTATTGCGTCAGTAAGTACCACGGCGAGTGGACAGACTGCACCAGCAAATACGAGTCAGATGGAGGCTATGTTAGAACAAGCAAATCGATTATATCAAGAAGGAAAAAAGGAAGAAGCAGAACAAATGTATCAAAAGATTAGTGAGATGAATAAAGAAAATCCTCAATCAATTCAAAGTATTATGAAAGCAGCTTAAATATTCTAAGGAGAATAGAACAAAAGAGAAAATGAATGAAAAAGGAGGCATATTATGCGACTAGAAGTTCGAATACAATTAGCAAAAACACTAATTGCCTTTGCTTTTGTTCTTATTACTACTGGAATATTTTTTTATATCCAAGAAAAAAATCAATTAATTGATCCCGTTAAAGATACCAAGGTAATTGCGGGAATTCCAAAAAATCCAATTTCTGTGACGCCAACGGAGGAACAAACAGAAGGAGAAGCACCGGAAAGCGAAACAGAAGTAGAGACTCCCCCAACGGTTTCTACTCCTACTGCTCCAGAAGGGACGACTTCTAATCCACCAGTAACAAAAAAACAAAATCCCACTCCATCCACGCCAACTCCTAGTATTCAAGAGCAAAATGCTATATTGAGATCGCGCATTCAGAATAATTATGCTATTGAAATTAAATATGGTAATGAAACATTAGGTTATAATGTAGGTGGTTTAGGAACAATAGTGATTAGTAATCCTAATACGATTTATCAGGCTCTAACAGATTTGGAACATGCCTTATCTTTATATCCTTCTGGATTTTTGAAGGAAATTTCTTCTTCAGGCTTTTCTTTGACTCTTTATTTAATAAAAAATTATTCTTCTGGAAATGTGACAGGAGTGACAGATTCTTCTACAAATCATGTAGTAATGTCTATTGCCACAGATTTTTCGTTTGCTGAAAGTTTTCATCATGAGATGTATCATTATATTGACGATTATATTTATGAAAATGAGGGAAAATACACAACCTGGGATAGTTTAAATCCAACTAGTTTTCAATATGGAAATGTAAATCAAGCCTTATCTTATAATAAAACCTTATCTGCGGATGCATATTTTGTAAATAATTATGCTCAGACCAATGCTTCGGAAGATAGAGCCTCTACTTTTGAATATATGATGTCTACTAGTAAGGCAAGTTGTTTAAATTATGGAAAGAGAATATGGTTAAAAGCAAAATATATGGCCGATCAAATGGATTTATTTTTTGAAACCGTGAGTCCTAATGTTACAGAATATTGGGAACGATATCTTGCATAAAGGAGAAAGTACATGAAACAAATAGTGATTAATGAAGAAAATGTAGCAAAAGAGGAAGTGGAATTAACCATTATTCGGGTGAAAGCCTTCTTAGTAAATTCTAAAAATGAAATCTTAATTGCTCATAATAATCATACCTATCAATTATTAGGGGGACATAAAAACGAAAAAGAATCCTTAGAAGAAGCATTAATTAGGGAGATTAGGGAAGAAACAGGAATTGATATAGAACTAGAATATGGCCCTTTTTTACAATTGGTGACGTATCATTCTAATTATTTTGATTTGCCAAAAAAAGTATGTAGTAAGATTTATTATTTTTATGTAAAATCGGATGCCTTACCAGATGATACAAAAACAAATTATGATGATTTAGAATTAATGAGTGAGTTTCGGCTTTTCTATGTGCCGATGGATCAGTTTTCCTCTTTCTTGGAGGAAAAAGAAAAAGAAGGTAGTTTAGATAAACAAATTGGCAGAGAGATGAAATTTGCTTTATGTGAATATCAGGAAAGGTGGGAAAAAGCATGAAGGTATTAGTGACGGGAGGACTTGGTTTTATTGGTAGCCATACTTGTGTAGAATTGTTAGAAGCAAATTATGAAGTAGTAATTGTAGATAATTTGTCTAATTCTACCATTGATGTTATCGATAAAATTAAAGCAATTACAAACAAGACGGTTTCTTTTTATGAACTGGATGTTTGTGATGAGGTGGAGTTAGAAAAAGTATTTCAAAAAGAAAGACCAGAAGCAATCATTCATTTTGCTGCTTATAAAGCTGTAGGAGAGTCTGTAGAAAAACCAATTTTATATTATGAAAATAATTTAATTTCTACTTTAAAATTATGTAAAATGATGCAAAAGTATCACGTTACTAAATTTGTATTTTCTTCTAGTGCTACTGTATATGGATCCCCTGCAACATTACCAATCAAAGAAGATTTTCCTTTATTTACTACCAATCCATATGGTACGACAAAGTTAATGATTGAAAAGATATTAAAGGATTTTGTATCTTCCCAAAAAGATATTTCGGTCATTATTTTACGTTATTTTAATCCAATTGGAGCACATCCTTCTGGATTACTTGGGGAAAATCCTAAAGGAATTCCTAATAATTTAATGCCTTATATTTTAAAAGTGGCAGATAAAGAATTAGAGCGACTTCATATTTTTGGTAATGATTATGATACCAAAGATGGCACAGGAGTAAGAGATTATATTCATGTTGTAGATCTTGCCAAAGGACATTTGTGTGCCTTAGAGAAGACCAAAAAAGAACCGGGAATATTTTATTATAATTTAGGTACTGGCTGTGGATATAGTGTACTTGACTTAGTAAAAACATTTGAACGAGTAAATGGAATTAAAATTCCTTACCAGATAGATCATCGCCGTCCGGGAGATGTCGCAAGTTGTTATGCGGATAGTACAAAAGCATATCAGGAATTAGGATGGAAAGCGGAATTGGGCATAGAAGAAATGTGTAAAGATGCCTATCACTTTCTTTTAGAAAGTAAAAGATAAATATGAGAAAAGAAAATACTCTTTTGTAATGATTTAGGGTATTTTCTTTTGCTTTTGTCAGAGTATGTTATAATAAGAGAGGGATGTGAAGTTATGAAATTAAAAATTAACGGTTTAGACAAAAGTTATGGTGAGCATGAAGTATTAAAAAAGATAAATTTTACATTTGAAGATGGGAAAATTTATGGTCTTTTAGGAAGAAATGGTGCTGGAAAAACGACATTATTTAATTGTTTAAATGAAGATATTGAAATGAATGCGGGCGAGGTCATCTTAGAAGAGAATGGTATAGAAAAAGAACTAACTTCTTCTGATATTGGATATGTTACCGCAACACCTATGGTTCCCGAATTTTTAACAGCGAGGGAGTTTTTGAGTTTCTTTTTGGAAATTCATAAAACAAAAATTAATTCGTTAAAATCAATAGAAGAATATTTTGAAATTGTAAAAATATCTCCAAGTGATCAAGATAAATTGTTAAAAGATTATTCTCATGGAATGAAAAATAAAATGCAAATTTTAATTAATATGATTATGAATCCTAAAGTAATTTTATTAGATGAACCACTTACTTCTTTAGATATCGTAGTACAAGAAGAAATGAAAAAATTATTAAAAGAAATGAAGAAAGATCATATTATTATTTTTTCAACTCATATTTTAGAGTTAGCTATGGATTTATGTGATTCTATTGTTATCTTAAACAAGAAACAATTACATGAAATAGAAAAGAAGAATTTAAATACACAAAAATATAAAGATGAAATTATTCATAGTTTGAGGGATGAGAATTATGATTAATACGTTAAAAATGTCATTAAAAATTGATCTTACTTATCAAATTAATGCTTTTCTTTCTTTATTAAAACGTCTTCCTATTTTAAGAGATTTATTTACCGATGATATTTGGAAAAGTAAAAATATTAAGAAAGTAGCGCGTATATTTGTTATGATATATTTAGTATTGAAGAAAATAATATATCGGTTTCTTTATTTTCTTGTTATTTATGTTCTTAGCTTTTTTTTAACAAAAGAAAATTTGAGTGGAACATTTTGTTATATTTATTTTATCTTTACATTAATTGGAATGTGGATTCATAATCAGTTATTGGATCCTACATTAAAAAAATATTTTTCTATTTTATTATTCCAAATGGATGCGAAAAAATATAGTCGAAGTTATTTATTATGGAATTTATTTACTTCTTTTCTTTTCAATAGTTTGTGCTTTTTTACCTTTTCATTTTTTCTTTCTATTTCTCCATTGGTTATTGTTTGTCTGATATTATTCAGTAGTTTTGCTCGGATTATTGGGGAAACATTAAATATTTTATACTATAAGAAATATCATACTTTTTGGTACCATAATAATTTTCTTTATTTTAGTGTGCTTGGTTTTCTACTAGTTTTATTATTTTTACCTGTTATTGGAATTCTTCCTTCTTCTAGTTTTTTCTTTGGTGTGATGATTGTATTTTTCATTCTGTCTTTTATTTGTCTTTCTTATTTAATAAAAATGAATGACTTTTTACTTCTATATAAAACAGCAAATACAAAAAAAATGGCAATGAATATGCAACAACAAAAAGCTTATTCTAAACAGGCACTTGTCGAGATGAAAACAAAAGATCAGATGATTCATAATAAGAAATTAAAAGGGAAGAAAGGATATGATTTGTTTAATACAATTTTTATGGAACGGCATAAAGAGATTTTATTTCGCAGTGCAAAAAATTACGCTTGCATTTTAGGAATTATTTATATTATTTTAATTTTTCTTATCAAAAGTAATGAAAATTTGTCCTTAACAATTCATTCCTTTTTAAGTAGTCATTTGGGATGCTTTGTGTTAATCATGTATTTTATTAATCGAGGAGCCATTATCACACAAGCAATGTTTTTTAACTGTGATCATGCAATGCTTGCTTATAATTTTTATAAGGAGCCTGATGTATTATTAGGATTATTTAAAAAAAGATTACAAAGTATTTGTATTATTAATTTGCTTCCTGCTTTTGTGATTGCGCTAGGAAATACGGTTTTATTATGGCTTACTGGTTCTGTGGCCATTCCGATTTATATTACTACTTTTTTATTTATTTTAGTATTAAGTATCTTTTTCTCCGTTCATTATTTAGTAATTTATTATTTGCTACAACCATATAATCAAGAATTAGATATGAAAAAAATTTCTTATTCATTTGTTTTATTTCTTACTTATTTTTTTACTTACTTTTTATCAAATGTAGAAATGTCTTCTTTTGCTTTTTCTATTTTTGGACTTTTCTTTACGATAATTTATATAATAGTTGCTTTGATTTTAATAAAGACAAAAGCAAAAGACACCTTTCATTTGAATTAACGTATTACATTTGTTTATTCTTTTTATTATTTTACTGTAGAGATATAAGGATATCTCTTTTTTATTTGACAAAATCGTAGGGGGGGGGGGGTATAATTTGAATAGAAGAAAATAAAACGGAGGAGAAAAGAGAAATGAAAAAGGAAAAGAAGAGTCATTTTAATTTATGGATATATATAATAATCACAGGTTGTATCTTATCTAGTAGTATTGCCTATAGTGCTTTGAATGCTAGTGTTAAGATTACAGGAGATGTAGTAATAGAAAAACCGAAGAACATATTATATGAAAAAATCAAAGAAAATGCAGTCATGGATAATATAAGGAGTACCTATGTATCGAGTAGTACAGGAATTAATTTTAAAGAAAATTCTTCTGATACGAATGGCAAAGGAGTATATGAAAGAGCAGGGACAGAGAACCAACAATATCCGATTTATTATTACCGAGGAGCAGTAGATAATAATAATGTAATATTTGCGAATTATTGTTGGAAGATCGTAAGAACAACCGAAACAGGAGGAGTAAAACTGATCTTTAATGGAACACCATCTAGTAGTAATACATGTAATAATACAGGAGAAGCAACTCAATTAACGACCAAAGCATTTAATTCCTCTTATGATTCTCCTATTTATGTAGGATATAGATATGGGACAGTATATTCAACAGTATACCATGAGACAAAGTCAACATTAAGTGGGATACTTTTTGCAAGCAGTGTAAGTTATAGTGAAGGGACATATACATTAAATAGTACTTCTGATACACTAGATAATACTCATCATTATTCATGTGGAGGGGAAACAAGTTGTAGTAGCGTGCGATTTTATGTTTATACATATCATGACAATGATAATGATATTGATTTTTACGGTTATATTACTTTAAGTAAGGGCGAAAAAATAGAAGATGTCCTAGATAAGATGTTTAATTCAAATACAATTAATCAAAATGATTCTACAATAAAAAATTATATCGAAAATGAATGGTATAAGACGTATATGACAAATTATACTGATCAATTAGAAGATACAGTATGGTGTTATGATAGGAGTATATATGACAAGGGTGGATGGTACCCACAGGGGAATCTAGCGAGTTATTTGCATTTTGGAGGCTATGGACGAGTAGCAAATGGAACTCCAAGTTTGGAATGCCCAAGAGAACTAGATAAATTTACGGTAGAAAATGGAAGATTGCAATATAAGGTAGGATTACTTACAGCAGATGAGGTATTGTTAGCGGGTGCTAGGAAT
>CANQFX010000038.1 GCA_947600015.1 uncultured Bacilli bacterium | reverse complement strand
ACTTTAGTTTGGACTCAAAATTAGTATATCTTTAAAATCTCTGTTTTTCTTGAAAGATTCTTGATTTTATGATATAATAAGAATACTTTTCAGGAGAGGAGTTTATTATATGTTTAAAAATAAGTTTTTTGAATCAACTAGTGATCGAACAAATATTACTTGTCAAAGATTATCTAAAATTCCATCAGTTTATAATCGACTAGTTCGTGCGTTAAGGAAACTTGGTGATTTTGATTACACAACACAAATGCATTATCATGAAAATACAGGAGATTCTTATGTTATTGATAAAGCAGGAACTATATTTTATTTTAATAGTGGACTTGGCATTGGGAATTCTTCAAAATATCAAATTGCCAAAAAGATCAATGAAAAAAAATATGAAATTTATTCTTTTGCTACAAGTGAATTAGAAAAAGATTCTGATTGTTATTTATTGGCAGATGGGAAAGTTTCTATCAAAAAAATGGATCATATTGCTCAAAATGCACATGTAATTCAATACACTAAGAATGATCATACGATTACACATCATGTCTTTTTCTATCCGAGCGATACTACAAGACAAATAACAGAAGATGAAATTAATCAATTTGTTGTTGACTATGAAACAATGCAAGATAATTCTTTTATGCAATTTGTAAGCAGTTTTTATTCTACTATTGGTGCCAAAGATTCAAAATTTTCAATTGCTAATTTCTCTTCAACATGGAACAATCAAGAAACAGGTAATATTAAACTAACAGATGGGGTTGTGAAGGAATTTTATGTTATGAATGAAAATTCCGAAGAGATTAGCTTTATAACTTTAGAAGATGGGGAAATTAAAAGTCAAATATTAAAGAAAATTCCTTTAAAATTAGAAGAATCTAGTTTAGAATCACAAAACCAATATAAAAAAGCTCTTGAATTATTTCAAAAGAAAAATTAAGAGTTTTTTTTCTGTTCTAATTTTTTTCCTTGATAAGAATTTCTTTGTACCATTTCTTTATCAATATCATTTAATATATTTACTTTTTTGATAAGCCAATGTGGTTCTATTAAATCTTCTATTTTAGGATCACCTGTAAGTCTATGAATTACAATTTCTGGGCGAAGAAGTTCTAATTGATTAATTACAATATCAATATATTCTTCTTTTGATAGTATATGAAATGGTTCTTTTTGATATAATTTTTCTAATGGTGTATCTTTTAAAATACTAAGCATGTGTATTTTGATTCCTTGAATATCTAGATTGTTTAAATATTTGATTGTATTTAGCATATCTTCTTTTGTTTCATAGGGAAGGCCATTGATAATATGCACTACTACATTAATGTTTTTTTCTCTTAACTTTTTTACTGTATTTGTAAAACATTCTAGACTGTGACAGCGATTAATCATTTTGGCTGTTTTTTCATTTGTAGTTTGTAGTCCTAATTCTATGGTAAGATAAGTTTTTTTATTTAATTCTTCTAAATAATTGAAGCAATCTTGCGAGATAGAATCGGCTCTTGTTGCGATATTTAAACCAATTACTCCTTCTTGGGCTAAAATGATATCATGCATTTTTTTTAACTTTTCTACTGGTGCATATGTATTTGTTCTAGCCTGAAAATAGCCAATATATTTGGCTTTAGGCCATTTTTTTAACATTTTATTTTTTACTTCTATAAATTGTTTTTCTAAAGAGTCTTCTTTTTTTCCTGCAAACTCACCACTACCGGTTTTAGAGCAATAAATACATCCTCCATAACCAACCGTACCGTCAATATTAGGACAAGAAAGACCAGCATTTAAACTAACTTTAAATACTTTTGATGCGAATTTGTGTTTATAAAAATAATCTAGTGTATGATATCTTTTATTAGAATCTGTATATGAAAATGGATTCATATTATGCCTCACATATCGTGTAAAGATAAATTGCTCTTAATAATTCGATTGGGTAAATTAAGGCTTTTTTTCTTAATTCATGATAATTTTTTTCTTTTAATTTTTGATATAAATCTAATTCAATTTTTAATAAGACTTTTTCTTTTGTATTTTTTTGTTTTAAATATTTTTTTAATTCTTTTTTTAATAAATAATTAAATTGTCTATATCCATAAATTTTTGTTTCATCAAGTCCTAATGATTTTGCGGTGTGTTCCATAATCATTAAAAACATAGTATCACGAATTTCGTCTTTCTTTTTAGAAGTAATATTTAATAGTTCTTTGAATTTTTTCCCTAATGTTTTTGAATTTAAAACTTGGGTAATTACATGTTCATATGTTTCTTGATATATTTTTTCATTTTTCTTGATGTGTCCTTTTTTAAAGGTATAATGATTTCCTTCTAGTTTGTCAAAGACTTTCATTGTATCATTGTATCCAAAACTCATATTTCTAAGGTTTCCCTCTTCATAAAAATTTAAGAAGTTAGTTAGTTTGTTATTTGGCTTTATGGTTGTGACAGAAACTTTTTCTTTTGTTTTTTTCTTTATTCCAGGAGCTCTTAAGTCTACTGCAATGACTTCGGTTGCTCCCATTTTAACTGCTAAATTAATGGGAAGATTGTCATAAAATCCACCATCGATATATTTTAGTCCTTCAATTTCTTTTTTCTGAAAAGCTGGGTAACAAGTTGCTGATGCCATTAAATAATCTACTAATAGTTCTTCTTTAATATTTTTTTTCTCTATTTCTACTGCTTTTTTTTGAGATAAGTTATAAGTTACTAATCCATAATTAATTTTGGAGTTAAAGAAGGCTTTTTTGTCAATGGATTCATCAATAATAGATTCTAATTCTTTTACATCCATACCTCCATGTTCTATAAAATTTTTTCCATACATTTTGTATATATCGATTGGTTTTTCACTATCTGTTGCATCTTCTCCAAATAATACTTTTAAATTGATTCTTTCCCAGACAGAAAGGGCTTTTTTATAGTTTCCTTGCGTCATTAAAGCTCCATTTAGGGCTCCTACAGATGTTCCTGTAATAATATCGTATTTTATATTTAATTTTTTTAATGCTTTCCATACTCCGATTTGATAAGAACCTTTTGATCCTCCACCAGATAATACTAATGCTCTCATAATTTTTCTCCTATTTCTTTATTTTATTATATCATGTCTATGTCTATTTCAAATGTTTTTCTAAACTTTTTGCATAGTCATATAGACAATTATATTCTTTTAATTCTTTTTGAAAGAAGATACTATAAAGTTCATTCTTTCGTTTTTCACTTATATAGTCCCTTAACAAGATATTTTTTCTTTTGGATTGTGTTGGTTTATATGTGATAAATTCTAAATAAATTAAAGATTCCAATAGCCTTTCTAGATATGCTTGATTGATTGAAACTAAATTTTCTGATTTATATTTATGATATCTTCCAGGATCTATCACATACATTGTTTTATTTTTTTCATCATAAAGATAGTTTAAAGGGGATATATCTCCTACGATTATATTATTTTTTGCTAATATAGAAAAATCTTCTTCTAATATTTGTAGATTTTTTATAAAAGATTTTGTGGATAGTTTACAGATTCCTGTTTTTTTCTGTTGATTTGCTTCTATATACTTTGTTCTGTAACCAACGTAATTTCCATCTTTATCATAGATTATTCCGTTGGGTAAAATAATTTGTTGGGTAGGAATATTTGTAAGTTGTTTATGAAAAATTTCTTTATTACCAAATCCTTCATTTACCATATATGGATAATATATTTTATATATTTCGTTTCCAATTTTATAGACTTTTCCTTCACTCCCTATTTTAAATGGTTTTTTATCAACAGGGATATTAATGCTTTTGTTGTTTATAAAGTATTCCATAAACTGCCCCCTTTTTAATGTCTCATATTATATCATAATATGTGATTTTTCTCAATAATTTTTTAATTCATGTATTGTCTACTTTAAGTTTACCAGTGCAAACTATACCAAAGGAGAATTTCTCCTTTTTTATTTGACAAAATTGTAGGGGGGGGGGGGTATAATTTGAATAGAAGAAAATAAAAGCGGAGGAGAAAAAATGAAAAAAGAAAAGAAGAGTCATTTTAATCTATGGATCTATGTCATTATTACCATATGTATCTTATCTAGTAGTATTGCCTATAGTGCGTTAAATGCTAGTGTTAAAATTACAGGAGATGTGGTGATTGAAAAAGCAAAATTACCGTTGTATGATGAAATAAAAAAGAATGCGGTCATGGACAATATAAAGAGTAATTTTGTATCAAGTAGTACAGGAATTAATTTTAAAGTAATTTCTTCTAATACGAATGGCAAAGGAGTATATGAAAGAAAAGGAACAGAGAATCAACAATATCCCATTTATTATTATCGAGGAGCAGTAGATAATAACAATGTGATATTTGCCAAGTACTGTTGGAAGATTGTAAGAACAACCGAAACCGGAGGAATAAAACTAATCTTTAATGGCACACCATCTAGTAGTAATACTTGTAATAATACAGGAGAAGCTTCGCTATTATACACAATGTCTTTTAATTCTTCATATAATTCTCCTGCTTATGTAGGATACAAATATGGAACCGTATATCCTATAAATTCTGAAACAAATATAGATAGTCCGTTATACGGATATAATGTGAATTATAGTGGAGGAAAGTATGAATTAAGTGAGCAATGTTCTGGTTTAGATAATGAGTGTCATTTTTTTTGCGCTAATAGTCCAATCTGTAGTGTTGTGAGATATTACTCCTATTTGTCTGGAAATGGAACAGGATATTATATTGAATTAAGGAACGGAGAGAAAATTGAGAATGTACTAATCAATATGTTAGATAAAAGTGAAACAAATTCGACAATCAAAGATTATATAGAAAATACTTGGTATAAAGGGCATATGACAAGTTATAGTGACAGGCTAGAAGATACAGAATGGTGTTATGATCGAAGTATATATTCTAAAGGAGGATATGATTCGGTAGGAAGTCTTACAAGTACATTATCTTTTGAAGGATATAACAGATTAGAAAATGGCACACCAAGTTTAGAATGTCCAAGAGAAGTAGATAAGTTTACCGTAGGAAATGGAAGATTACAATATAAGACGGGATTACTGACAGTAGATGAAGCAATGTTAGCAGGAGGAACGGGTAATTCCAGTAGTAGTAGTTATTATCTATATACGGGGAAGAATTATTGGCTTGGATCGCCAAGTGATGTCGACAGTATAGCTAACGGGTTTTACGTCCATTCGACTGGTGACTTGGACTATAGTTTCGTGAACGGTGCCTATGGTGTTCGTCCAGTCGTTTCATTGAAGGTAGGAATCAATTATAATGATGGAGATGGAACAGGGAATCGTCCTTATATTATAGAATGAGAAGATAATGAATCTTAAATGTTTTAATATTGGTTTTAAATATGGTGCCAAGAAATTTATAATTTGTGATATACTTATATTAGGGTGATGTCTTTTGAAAAAAGTTAAAAAACTTCATTTAAAAGAACCTTTTAATAAAATTTTTAGGATTATGTTAGTTATTTTAGGTTCTTTGGTGGCACTTTTTATTTTTTATCGGTATCAAATTGGTAAATTAGAACATTTAGGATATAGTGAGAAGGCAAGTAGAAATATCTTGTTTCAATTTAAAAAAGATTATATTTTATCTGTTGGTGAGAATAAAACATTGAATGCTGCTTTTGAGAGTGTAGATTATAAAGAAGAAAATTTGGATCATTACTCTAAAATTGTATATCAAAATCATAAACATTTAATTTCTAATATTAATCGATTGATTTCAAAAGGTTATAGTAATCAAAATATTTCAATGATTTTAAAGCATGGAAGTGATGAAGATGTTATTGCTTTTTCTAAGCGAGAAAAGGTAAAGTATGTGGAAGAATTTTATAGTATTTCATATGCAAAATTAAAATATTATGATCGATATGTTCATTATGCTGATGAAACAGGAGAAGACGAGGAAACCGTTGTTCTTTATGTAAATTTAGGAATGGATGAGGAAGACTATAAAAACGCTACTATAGTAAAAGAATTTTCTCCTTCTATGTTAGTAAATAAGCATTGGATGTTAGATGAGAGTTTTAAACCAGATGATTTAATAGAAATTAAACTTCCTTATGCTAGTGAAAAAGGAATGAAGGCAAGTAAAGTTGCTATCAATGCTTTTATTCAAATGTACCAAGATGCAAAGAAAGAAGGATATGGTCTTGTGATTAATTCTAGTTATCGAAGTTATCAAGATCAGGAAGAAATTGTGGATACGTATCGTTCTTTATATGGAGATTCTTATGTAGAAAAATATGTTGCTTTGCCTGGTTATTCGGAGCATCAAACTGGACTTGCTTTTGATATTGGAAGTACAGAGAAAAATGTTTTTGCTGAATCAAAAGAATATGATTGGATGTTAAAAAATGCTTATCGCTATGGATTTATTCATCGCTTTACGAAGAGTCAGGAAGAAATCACCGGTTTTCGTAGCGAACCATGGCATTATCGCTATGTAGGAAAAAAGATTGCAAAATATATTCAAGAACATCAAATTACGTTAGAGGAATATTTTGCAGAATTTTTAGATTCATGAAAAGTTTTGATATTTTCTTGGAAAGTCTTCTTATTTGTGATATTATGGTATTAGAATAATAAGAAGGTGTTGCTATGTATCCACTAGGGAAACAATTTGAATTTGATGCTACAAAAGCAAAAAGTGATAATAAAGCAGTTATTCAAGGTAGCAATTACCGAATTTCTGTGATTACAGAACGGATAGTACGGCTTGAGTATTCTCCTAGTGGTAGTTTTGTTGATTTGCCAACTCAATTGGTAAGAAAGAGGAATTTAGGTCTTCCTAATTTTTCTGTTCAACAAGACGCTAATTTATTACAGATTACAACGAAATATTTTGTTCTTCTTTATGCAAAAGGACAGCCTTTTATAGGAAATAAAGTAGATCCTATGAAGAATTTAAAAATTACTTTAAATAGTAGAGAACGGGATCGTCAAAAAAGTTGGTACTATGGACATCCTGAAGTACGTAATATGAATGGAAATATGATAGGAGTGGATGTTCCTATTCCGAAAGAATTACAAAGAGGACTTTATTCTTTGGATGGGTTTGCTTCGATTGATGATAGTTTTAATCAATTGATTATGCCTGATGGAACGCTTTCTCCTCCGATTAAAGATCATACAGACATTTATGTTTTTATGTATGATCGAGATTTTAAACAAGTTTTGTTTGATTATTTTAAAATGACAGGTGCTCCTGCTTTGATTCCTAGGTATGCTTTAGGAAATTGGTGGAGTAGAAATATTACTTATGATGATAAGACGACGTTGCAGTTGCTTCGTAATTTTGAACGAAAAAAAATTCCAATTTCTATTATGTTATTTGATCATGATTGGCATTATCGTGATGTGGGAGATAACAAAGGATTAAAGGTGGGTTATACATTTAATCAAAATTTATTTTCTGATCCTAAGAAGATGATTGAACGTTTTCATCAAAGAGGAATTCGCGTAGGACTTTGCATTAACCCTATGGCAGGAATTTATCCTCACGAAGCAAATTATAAACAAGCAAGTGAATATTTGGGTATGAATGATTCTAAGATGATTTTGTTTGATCCGCTTAATCCAAAACTTTTAGATGTATTATTTAAAGTGTTTCTCCATCCTCTTGAGGCCTTAGGTGTGGATTTTTTTTGGAATGACTCCATTCCTTCGAAAAATCTCCCACAATTTTGGGCTTTGAATCACTATTTATTTTTAGATTCTGCAAGAAACACGAATCAACGAGGTATGTTATTATCTAGAGGTGGTATTTATGCTCCACATCGTTATCCTGTATTATATGGTGGTTCTAGTGAGATTAGTTGGGAATCGTTAAAAAAATTACCAATGCAGTATTTAAATGCTTCTAATATCGGTGTTAGTTGGTGGAGTCATGATGTTGGTGGAAATCATGGTGGAATTGAAGAAGGAGAACTTTATATTCGTTATTTGCAGTTAGGAACATTCTCTCCAATTTTGCGTTTTCATGGGGCAAGAGGGCCATATTATAAAAAAGAACCATGGTTATGGGAAGCGAAAACATTGAATATTGCGGCAGATTATTTACGACTTCGTCATCGTTTGATTCCATATTTATATACAGAAGCCTATAATTATACAAAGTCAGGAATTCCATTAATCCAGCCCTTTTATTATAATTATTTATGGGTATATGATGATCTTTTATATTGTAATCAATATTACTTTGGATCACAATTATTAGTATGTCCTATTCTAGATCGAAAAGATGATATTATGAACCGTACCATTCATCGTTTCTTTATTCCAGATGGAATTTGGTATGACTTTATGACAGGAAAGAAATTTCCAGGAAATAAAAAGTATGTTTCTTTCTTTAAAGAAGAAGATTATCCAGTATTTGCACATGCAGGTTCGATTATTCCCCTTTCTAATCGTAGCGATTATAATAATACAGCACTTCCTACAGATTTAGAAATTCAAATTTTTCCAGGGGTTAGTAATACATATACTTTATATGAAGATGATGGAGTTAGTTCCTTATATAAAGAAGGATATTATTTAAAAACATCTATTGATTATAATTACCTTCGGAATAACTATACAGTGATTATTCGTTCTATTGATGGAAAAAGTGGGATTGTACCTGATAAAAGAAATTATAAAATGGTATTTCGAAATACAAAGCAAGCAGATGATGTTAATGTTTATTTCAATGCAGAAAAAATTTCAGCAGAATGTTATATTGATGGAAATGATTTTGTAGTTGAAGTAAAAGATTGTCCTACGGTTGGACAACTTACAATTAATTGTAAAGGAAAAGATATTGAAATTGATGCGGTTCGTTTAATTAATGACGATTTAGATAGCATTTTAATGGATTTAAAGATTAATACTTATTTAAAAGAAGAAATCGCTACAATTATGTTTGGTACTCTTCCAATTAATAAGAAGAGAATTGCGATTCGGAAGTTAAAAAAGAAAGGATTATCAAAAGATTACATGTCTTTATTCTTGAAACTGTTGGAATATATTAGTGAAGTATAATAAAAAGTACTTGAAAAGTTGAAAAAAATTTACTATACTATGAGTATCTTTTAGAAATATGACTAGTAGTAGTAACAATTTTTTATCTTTTAAGAGAACTTATGGTTGGTGAAAATAAGTAAGAGGAAATTGTGAACTTGACTAGATTGTTTCATATGTAGGGTAAGACCTTTATCTCTATTAAGTTGCATAGTTTTCTATGAAATAAGGTGGTACCGCGAACTATTCGTCCTTATGGGTGAATAGTTTTTATTTGTAAGGAGGAATATGGAAGAGTTAATATTATTTTTGATGAGCTTTGTACTGGTTTTTCTTATTTATCAAATTTTTGTTGTGAGAAGTGCAAAGAAAGAGAATCGGAAAAAAAAGAATAAGAAAGAACCCATTGAGGTGCGATATTTAGTATCTAGATATCATATTGATATTAGTAAGAAAGAGGATTATTATCAATTACTACAAATTGTTGCGCTTGTTTCTTCTTTCGATATTTCTGTTATTGTATCAATTATGATGTTATTTGATTCATTCTTCCTCGAAATTTTAATAGTTGTTATTACTGTAGTACCTGTTATTTTAGTAAGCTATCACTTGGTAGGATTATTTTATCAAAAGAAAGGAAAGATAAAACATGATTAATTTTAAAGAAATAGAAAAGAAATGGCAAACATATTGGGAAAGCAACCATACTTTTGTTGCGAAAACTGGGGATAAGAAAAAACCATATTATATTTTAGTAGAATTTCCTTATCCATCTGGATCAGGATTACATGTTGGGCACGTTCGTAGTTATACAGCGCAAGATGCTTTAGCAAGAATGAAAAGAATGCAAGGATATAATGTTTTATATCCAATGGGTTGGGATGCTTTTGGTGCTCCTGCAGAACAGTATGCGATTAAAAATCATATTCATCCGAAAGAAGCTGTTAAAGAGAATATACAAACATTTAAGGCACAGATGCAATCTCTTGGATTTTCGTTTGATTGGACAAGGGAGTTTTCTACTACAGATCCAGAATATTATAAATGGACACAATGGCAGTTTTTACAATTTTATAAACATGGAATGGCTTATAAAGATACGGTTCCTGTGAATTGGTGTCCTACTTGTAAGAGTGTATTATCAAATGAGGATGCTGCTGGAGGAGTTTGTGAGCGTTGTGGAAGTCAGGTAGTGCAAAAAGAAAAATCTCAATGGATGTTACGAATGAGTGATTATTCTGAGGATTTACTTACGGGACTTCAGGATACAAATTTTGCTGAGCGAGTAAAATTAGGACAAATTAATTGGATTGGAAAATCTGTAGGGGCACATGTTACATTTCAAATTGATGGACATGATAAGGAATTTACGGTATTTACTACTCGTTGTGATACTTTATTTGGAGCTACTTATTGTGTTTTGGCTCCAGAGCATGAATATGTTCTTTCTATTACAACAAAAGATAAAATGCAAGAAGTAAAAGATTATATTGAGGAATGTTCTCATAAAAATGAAATGGAGAGAACGGAATTAAATAAGGAGAAAACAGGAGTATTTACTGGTGCTTATGCAATTAACCCAGTAAATGGAGAGAAAATTCCTATTTATATTTCAGATTATGTTTTGGCAAGTTATGGAACGGGGGCTATTATGGCAGTTCCTGCGCATGATACAAGAGATTATGAGTTTGCGAAGAAATTTGATATTCCTATTATTCAAGTATTAGAGGAAGTAACAGGCACTTCACATGAGAATGAGACCTTTAAAAATTCTATTGTTGCGATTGTGCATAATCCAAAAGACGGAAAATATTTGACGATTAATTGGGGTAAAAAAGGAGG
>CANQFX010000037.1 GCA_947600015.1 uncultured Bacilli bacterium | reverse complement strand
CTACCAGGAAGTGCTATTAGTAGTATTAAAATTGATGGAGTTCTTCATGAATTTCAAACAATCGATGGAGTATATGAAGATGTTACAACAATTATTTTGAATTTAAAAGGAGTTGTATTTAAAAATCATTCTAGCGAAGCAAAAACAGTTCGTATTAATGCAACCAAAGAAGGAGAAATTACAGCTGGAGATATTGAGCACGATGCTGATATTGAAATTATGAATCCAGACAAAGTAATTGCAACCTTAGCCAAAGGTGCAACTTTCAACATGGAAATGACAGTGACAAACGGTCGTGGATATGTTAAAAGTGAAGAAAATAAAAAAATATATGATATTAAGAAAACTGGCATTATTGCCATTGACTCTCTTTATTCTCCAATTGAACGTGTATCTTATGAAGTAGAAAATGCACGTGTAGGACAAGATGAGAGTTATGATAAATTAATTTTAGATGTATGGACTAATGGTTCAATAAAACCAGAAGAAGCAATTGCCCTAGCATCTAGAATCTTAATTGAGCACTTAGAAATATTAACAGACTTGTCTTCTATTGCTGACGTAAGTGGAATGATGATTGAGAAAACAGAAGATCCAAAAGTAAAAGCATTAGAAACTTCAATTGAAGATTTAGATTTCTCTGTAAGAGCATACAATTGTTTAAAAAGAGCAGGAATTCATACATTACAAGATCTTGTAAATAAAAGTGAATCTGATATGATGAAAATTCGCAATTTAGGAAAGAAATCATTAAAAGAAGTATTAGACAAGATCAGAGAAATGGGCTTAGTTTTACGAGATGATGATTAAGAGATAAGGAGGAAAAACCATGGCATATAGAAAATTAGGAAGAGATAATAAACATAGAAGAAGTATGTTAGCAACCATGACGAAAAAAGTAGTAATGGATGAGGAAATTACGACAACAGACACAAGAGCCAAAGAAGTTCGTAAGTTTGTAGAAAAAATGATTACTTATGGTAAAAAAGGAGATTTAGTTTCTCGTCGTAAAGCATTAGCATTTTTACATAATGATAAAACTGCAGTCGATAAAATTTTCCATGATTTAGCAAAACGTTATGAAAATCGTAATGGTGGATATACACAAATCTTAAAATTAGATGAAAGACGTGGCGATCATGCTCTAATGGTAATCTTAAAATTAGTAGATGAGGAAAAACCAGTAGAAGAAAAGAAAGAAAAAAAAGCTACGAAAAAAGAAGCAAAGAAGGAAAAATAGACAGGAAACTGTCTTTTTTTTGGTATTTATTATATAATAGTAAGTAATAGAGGTGAGAAAATGAAAGCATTAATTACAGGAGCATCATCAGGAATTGGCTTAGATATGGCCAAATATTTAGCACTTCAAAAATATGAACTGATTTTAGTTTCAAGAAATAAAGAAAAATTAGAGCAAATCCAAGAAATGTTACCCACAAAAGTCACAATTGTTGTAGCAGACTTATCCAATGAACAAAAAGTAAAAGAATTATATATATTAACGAAAAAAGAAAATATTGATATTTTAATTAATAATGCTGGTTTTGGTGATTTTGGGGAATTTACGAAAACAGAGTTAAATAAAGAATTAGAAATGATTAATACCAATATTAAAGCAGTTCATATTTTAACGAAATCTTTCTTAAAAGATATGGAGGCAAGAAACTCAGGATATATTCTTAATGTTGCTTCTTCTGCAGCATTTCAACCAGGCCCCTTAATGAGTACATATTATGCGACAAAGTCTTATGTATACCAACTTTCAGAAGCAATTTACTACGAACAAAAAAAGAAAAAATCAAACGTTCACATTTCTGTATTATGTCCAGGACCTGTGGACACCAATTTTAATACTGTAGCGGGCGTAAAATTTGGAGTTAAACCACTAAAAAGTAGTTATGTAGCGAAATATGCCATTGATGAAATGTTTAAAAATAAAATGTTAATTATTCCTGGTTTTAAAATGAAATGTGCAAAATTCTTTTCTCGCTTCGTATCCGATCGCTTTTTACTCAGAATCATATATCGAATTCAAAAGAAAAAAGTCAACTAAACGTTGGCTTTTCTTAACGGATATTATATAATAAAAAACGTATGGAGGAAAAACTATGGAAAAAGAAATGTTAGAAATAAAGAATATTAATTTTTCTAATGTATGGCTAGATTTTGAAATTTCTTTTCCCCAGAATACCTTCACAACCATTTCTGGTCCAAATAACTGTGGTAAGACGACATTAATCAGAATTTTAGAAGAAAAAATAAAAAAAGAATTTCCTACTTTTACAATAAAAACAGTAATTCCAGAAGAAATTGTTTTTACAATGAATACGATAAAAGAAGAAATAGAACTTTATTTAGAAGGAACAGAATTTTCTTTAGAAGAACAAAAGACAATATACAAAAATACGATAAAACAATGGAAATTAACAAAACTAGAAAAAGAAGATCCAAACCAATTCGATAGGAAGAATAAAATTCGCCTACAACTAGCACTTGCGATACTAAAAAAACCAAAGATTTTATTACTAGACTGTATTACGACTCCTTTTTCAAGAGCAGAACGAAAAGAAATATTAGAAGAAATTCAAAAATATCAAATCCAAGAAAAAAGTACGGTTGTTATGACAACCCATATTTTAGAGGATAGTTTAATAGGAGAATATTTATATATATTAAAGAATAATGAAATTCTTTTACAAGGGGTACCATTAGAAGTATTAGAAAAAGATAATATCATTAATAAAGCTGGATTAAATCTTCCTTTTATGATAGATCTATCAGTAAAATTAAAAGATTACAATTTATTAAAAGAAACAGAGTTAAATATTAATAAAATGGTGGAATTATTATGGAAATGAAAAACTATCAATATGATGAATGGAATCTAAATATAAAACTAGAAGAAAATAAATTAATAGGAATCATGGGAGAAGATAAAAATAAATTATTAGAGATTCTTTCTTTGAAAAAATTAGGAAAAGGAATTGTTAAAGTAGGAACAGAAAAAATAACCTCAGAAAATATTTTAAAATATCGAAAAAAAATAAGTTATATTAAAGAAAAAAATAATTATCCTTATTTTTTATCTATAATAGAAAAAATAATGCAAGAAAAGATTGAGAAAGAAAACATAACGATAAAAAACAAAGAAAAAAAGATGAGAGACTCCTTGCGCATTGTAGGGCTTTCCCCTAGTTATCTCAAAAGAGATATCAATACTTTATCCAGTAGTGAGAAAAAGAAAGTAACACTCGCAATTGGACTTTTATCGAATCCTGACATCATATTAATAGAAGATGCCTTTGAAGGACTCGATAAAGAAAATGAAAAAAAACGAATTCGTTTATTTCAGAGGTTAAAGGATCAATACCAAAAAACAATCATAGTAACAACCAATGATAGTAATATTTTATATAGTTATATGGATGAGATGATTTTATTAAAAGAAAAAAAGATCTATTTAATCGGACATCCTACTGAAATTTATTTAAAAACAGAAGAATTAGAAGCAAATAATTTTGAGGTTCCAGAGATTGTAAAATTTAGTACAATTGCTAGAAAGAAAAAAATAAAAATAGATTATCACAAAGATGTACGCGATATCATGAAAGATATTTATAAACATGTGTCATAGTTTTATCCACAGAACTTGTGGAAAAGGAGGATGCAATGAGATTTTTAATTAAATTTTCTTATGATGGATCAGCATATGCTGGATTTCAAATTCAAAAAAATTTAGATACGATTCAAAAAAGATTAGAAGATGCCTTAACTAAAATCAATAATGGAAAAAAAACAACCATTACCGCAACGGGAAGAACAGATAAAGGAGTACATGCTCTAATGCAATATGGACATGCAGATATTGATGTTTCTATTACTGAAAAGAAATTAAAACGTGCCATGAACAGTAATTTACCAGACGATATTTATGTTATTGATACAAAGATTGTTCCTAATGACTTTCATGCAAGATATTATGCCAAAAGAAAAATATATCAATATTGCATTAATTTAGGAGAATATAATCCTATAGAACGAAATTATGTTTTTCAATATAATCACCAACTAAATATAGAAAAAATAAAAGAAGCAAGTAAAATTTTTATTGGAGAGCATGATTTTCGTGCTTTTGTAACGGAAAGTAAAGAAAAGGAAAATTGTATCCGAACTATTTTTTCTATTAAGATAGAACAGAAAAAAGAAAAATTAGTAATTACTTTTGAGGGCAATGGTTTTTTAAGATATCAAGTACGAAATATGGTAGGATTATTGATTCAAGTCGGAGAAGATAAAATATCCACAAAAGATGTGGAAAAAATATTAGAGAGTAAAGACCGTAGTCGCTTTGGTAAAACGGCTCCTCCAGAAGGTCTATGTTTAATGAAAATAGAGTTTTAAAAAAGTGTTTTTCAAGAAGAAAAGACATTTTTTTATTTGAAATAGATAGACAAAATACAAAAAATATAGTATAATAAAACAACTTTTAAGGGGGAAAGAAAAATGAAAATAAGAGTGAATAAAAAATGGTTATATGCACTATTAACGATTAGTGGAATATCTCTAACTACACCACCTGCCTCAATTTATGCAGAAGATAATGCAGTGAAAGAAGAAACGGGATATGATGATTTAGGAATGATAAATGCAATTAGAATGGATGAAGATGAATTTGTTATCTTAGATATTGGAAATCATAAAAAAGTAGGAGTACATTATCAAGAGTCTAAAATGAAATATTGCAATAAAAAAGATATTTCATTAGGAGTGATCATTTCTTCTAATGCCGAAAAAGAAAATGATATTTATGATGATGTTGAATATACCAAATCAATCATAAGAGATAATAAACTTGATTTACCTGTCTATTTAGATATTAATCAAATTATTACAAATGATAATTTAAATGTAGAAAATAAAACGAAACTGATAAAAACATATCTTGAAAAATGTTCTGCTAATCATATTTATGTAGGAATTTATGGAACAGATAAAAACTTATGTCGTGTAAAAGAGTATTGTAAAATCGCAGACTATGATGCTTTTTTAGTGATGGACTCCGATGAAATTAAATATGATGGTGTATATCATATTTATAAAGACTTAGAGGGAAATATCAGAAAGACAAAAGATTTATCAACCGTGATAGAAACAAAAGATTTAAATAATGCAGATAATTTTGTAGATGATAGTACTTGTATCTTAGAACAAGTAGAAGATATTACAGATATCGCTTTGAAGTATGGAATGAGTGTAAATGAGTTATTGGATTTTAATGAGATAAAAAAGAAGGACTTAAAAGCAGGACAAGCCATTCGTATTCCTTCCTTGATTGCCCAAAAAACAAATCAACAATATAAGAGGTTAGAAGAACCATTACGAGGCTGTGATTTATCTTATGCACAAGGAAATAGTATGAATTGGGAGGAATTGAATACCAACTTTGAATTTATTATTGCAAAGTGTAATCGCGGCTTAGCCCTAGATCCTTGTTTTGAAAATAATGCTAAAAATTGTAATTTAAATAATATTCCTATGGGAGCATATTGCTATAATGATTATGATACTAGAAATTGTGAAGATATTAATGATTTTACAGAAAAGCAACAAGCCCAAGCAAATTTTACCGTAGAAATGCTAAAAAATAAAAAGATTGAATACCCAGTTTATTTTGATATAGAAGCAAATGTAGATTTAAAAGACATATTCACGAGTGATTATGTAAAAGAAATGCTAGATATTTGGACAAATACGATTCTCTCTGCTGGATATACTCCAGGATTATATTGTAATAAAGAAACCTTTTATTTTCTCCAAAACTGTGTAGATTATGATTTGGCAGATAAATTAGAACTTTGGATAGCAGGAGGAGAACAATATTCGGGAGAAAAATACGATATTGAATTAAATCAAGTAAGGCCATCTTCTTATTTAGAAGATGAACAGATCAACCCCGCAATGGTGCAATCAACAGATAGTGCAGTACATGCAGGAGCAGGGAATGAAAAAGGACACTTAGATATCGATTTTAGTTTAATCGATTATAAAGATGGAATGATGGAAGAGCAAGGAGAAAATGAAATAAAAGACTTTGAAAGAAGAGATTATAAATTATATGGATATTATGCATTAGGCGTTGCATTGATGGGAACAAGTACCACAGTCGTGGTAAAATTAAAAAAGAAAAAGGCAAAACAAAAAGTACGTTAATTTTCCTAGAATGATACAAAATTAATCAAAGATACGAATAAATTTTCTTAGTTTTTAAATAGAGAATGAAAAGAGAAAAAATCTACTTATGGCTTTAGAAAAGGATTCAATGTAGGGATAAAAAGATGCATTGATAAAGAATAAAGAATAAAAATCACAAAATAAACATTTAATAGAAAGAAACAATCAAAAGATTTTTACGAAAACATAAAAAGGTATTGATTTTTCATGCTTTTTTTAGTATAATCATAATCGGTACATTGAAATCCCCACATAAATTAGATCCTGGGAAAATCTAATTTAAGTAAAGGAGAAAAATTATGAATAGTTATATGCAAAAAAAAGAAACAGTAGAAAGAAAATGGTATGTAATTGATGCCGAAGGAAAACCACTAGGTAGAGTGGCCTCTCTTGCCGCAACATATCTACGTGGAAAACACAAACCAACTTATACACCACATATTGATTGTGGCGATTATATCATTATTATTAATGCAGAAAAAGTAAACTTAACTGGAAATAAATTAGAGAATAAAATGTATTATAATCACTCTATGTATCAAGGTGGTTTAAGAGAAAGAACAGCAAAAGTAATGAGAGAAAAATATCCAGTTGAAATGATGGAAAGAGCCGTAAAAGGAATGCTTCCACATAATCGATTAGGAAGACAAATGTATAAAAAATTATTTGTATATGTAGGAAGCGAGCACAAACAACAGGCACAAAAGCCAGAAGTGCTTGAAATGAAATAGGAGGGTAAAGAATGGCAAAAGAAAATAAGAATGTGTACACAGGAACAGGACATAGAAAAACAAGTGTCGCTCGTGTTACTTTAACACCAGGAACAGGAAAAATCACTGTAAATGGAAGAGATGTTAATGAGTATTTCCCTTCTAAAATTTGTGTAATGGATTTATGTCAACCATTAGAAGTAACAAAAACAATGGGTATGTTTGATGTAGATGCAAAAGTAAAAGGTGGAGGATTCCAAGGACAAACAGGAGCAATCCGTCTAGGAATTACACGAGCACTATTACAATATGATAGTACAACTCCTGCTGATTCAGAGAATAGTTTTAGAAAAGTATTGAAAGTTGCTGGATTCATTACAAGAGATTCTCGTAAGAAAGAACGTAAGAAACCAGGATTGAAAAAAGCACGTCGTGCTCCACAATTCTCAAAACGTTAATTTATCTTTCAATGTTTCAAAGGTCCAGTCAGATGGACTTTTTTGCTACCTAAGTGTAGTACAATTTAGTTAAATCATTAAAAAACGATTCATTCTAAGTAGCCATTTTAGAATTTTTTATAGAGAACTTGTGGTTGGTGAAAACAAGGAAAAATAGAATGATGAATTACAAATGATGATTTTAATCGGATAAGATCCGTTATCAATAAGAGGTAATAAATAATTATTACAAATAAAGGTGGTACCACGAACAATTCGTCCTTTTGGATGCTTTGTTCGTTTTTTGATTTTAAATGAGTTAGGAAGAATAATGATAAATATCATAAAATAAAAATATAAGGAGGACAAGATGAATCAAGAAGAACAAATTGAATTAATTATAAGAAAAGCAGTACAAATTTTTAATGAAAATACACTCAGAGAAAAATTAAAAAGTGGCAAAAAATTAATTGTAAAATTTGGAGCAGACCCCTCCAGACCAGATTTACATTTAGGACATACCGTTCCTTTACGAGTATTAAAGATTTTACAAGATATGGGGCATGAAATTTATTTTGTAATTGGTGACTTTACTGCGATGATAGGTGATCCTAGTGGAAAAAGCAAAACGAGACCACAATTAACATTTGAAGAAACCAGAAGAAGTGGAGAAACATACTTTAACCAAGTAACAAAAATTTTAGATAAAGAAAAAACAAAAATTATTTATAATTCTCAGTGGTTAAATAAAATGAATTTTAAAGATGTCCTAGAGTTAACGGGAAAATACACGGTTGCTAGACTGTTAGAAAGAGATGATTTCAAAAATCGTTTTATAAAACAAGTACCAATTGGAGTGCATGAATTTATGTATCCTTTAATGCAGGGCTATGATTCTGTCGCAATCCACGCAGATATTGAAATTGGCGGAACAGATCAAACCTTCAATTTGCTTGTAGGAAGGGAATTACAAAGAGATTATGGACAAGTTCCTCAAGATGTGATTGTTTTCCCTCTACTTGTTGGATTAGATGGAAAAGAAAAGATGAGTAAATCATTAGATAATTATATTGGGATTGATGAAGAACCAGCAATGATGTTTGAAAAGGCCATGAGAATTCCAGATGAATGTTTAGAAACATACTTTCAATTAACAACGGACATTGATTCCAAAGTGTATAAAAAATGGATAGCAGAAGACATAGTCAATGCACATAAAGAATTTGGTAAAGAAATTATTCGGATGTATCACGGAGAACAATTCATTGCGGCTGCAATAGAAAAATACATGGCAAAAGCAAATAAAAATATTACAGATAATATTGATACAATTACAACAGAACTTTCCTTACCAATATCAGTAGTAGATCTATTATATGGAGTAAACATTACATCTTCTAAGTCGGAGGCACGAAGACTAATTGCTCAAAATGGAATATCAGTAAATCAAGAAAAGGTAACATCGGTAGAAAAAAGAATTACAATAGAGGATTTACATAATAATTCATTGATTATTCAAAAAGGAAAAAAGGTATTTTTAAAAGTGATTTTTAAATCATACATGAATGATAAATAAAGGATCTAGAGGAAAGAAGAACAATAAAAATAACAAATATTTAAAAAAAATTAGATAAAAGAAATGAGAAAAGTTAGGCAAATAATAGTTGCGAAAACAAAAAGAAAATAATATAATAATTGTAACATCTTATAAAGAGTGATGGAGGGACTAGCCCAAAGATATCACACCAACCTATTTAGTTAGGTGGTAATGCTAGATCTATAAGATAACTTTAAGCTCGAGATTAAAGTTATCTCGAGTTTTTTTGTGAGATGTTAGAAAGGGAAATAAAAATGAAACTGTATAGTAATGAAATTGTATTTCGAGGACATCCAGACAAAGTATGTGACCAAATTAGTGATGCTATTTTGGACGAGTGTTTAAGGCAAGATGAAAATAGTCGATGTGGCATTGAGGTAATGGGAGGGAAAAATCAAATATTTATTACCGGAGAAATTACTTCAAAAGCGCACATTAATGTAGAAAAAATTACGAAGAGAGTATTAAAAGAGGTAGGTTATCGAACAAATTATAAAATTATAGATAATCTGGGAAAACAAAGTCTAGATATTGCTTTAGGAACGAACGAAGAAGTAGGAGGAGCAGGCGATAATGGTATGATGTTTGGCTATGCTACGAAAGATACGAAAGAATGTCTACCTACTGCAATGGTAATTTTACAAAGATTAAGTCATAATTATGATCAATTACGAAAGAAAGATAGAAGATTTCTTCCTGATGGAAAAGCTCAAATTACTGGTATTTATGATAAAGATAATAAATTAATAAAGATTAAAACATTTACAATCTGTTATCAAAATACAGAAAAAGAAAGAAAAGAAACCGATCAAATACTAATCAATTTATGTAATGAAATATGCAACCATTTTCATATAAAAGTAGAAGAATATCTAATAAATCCAACCGGTAGATTTGAAATCGGTGGATTTGATAGCGATGCTGGACTGACAGGTAGAAAAATTGTAGTAGATAGTTATCAATCATTCGCACCAGTAGGAGGAGGGGCATTTTCAGGAAAAGATCCTACCAAAGTAGATCGATCTGGTGCATATAAAGCAAGAGAAATTGCCAAAAAAATTCTCCAATCAAAGGAAGATTATAATTGGTGTAGTGTACAATTATCTTATGCAATAGGAATAGAACAACCACTAGCAATCTATATTGAAACAAATAAAGGAAATATGGAAGCAACAAAGGATTTATATGAAGAATGCAAAGTAAAAAATATTATTAAAGATTTAAATCTAAAACATATCTGTTATGAAGAAAAAGCACGATTTGGACATTTTGAAGATTAAATTATTTCAAGGAAAAAGAAGCACTCTTCTTTTTTCATTTTTTTTAAAAAGATAGTAGAATAACCGAGGAATCCCGCCTCTTACAAGCATATAATAGGACGAGGAGGTAAAAATGTTAAAATTAGATTATTTACAACAACTCCTAATTGTAGCGATTGCATTAAGTGTAATTACTTGTGCTTTTATTCAAAAAACAAAACGTTATTTTAAAAGTAGTAAGTATCTTTCTATATACTCATTTTTCGTAAATATGCTAGTTGGAATTCTTTTTTGTATTACTTTTACCAATGTAGATTTCCCAACAAGTCTTTGGATTGGACTATTTTCTTTCATTGGTGCAGATACGATTTATCGAACATTAGAAGGAAAACTTTCTTCGTATAAAGATGTGATAAATAAAAATACAGTAACCATCCCCAAAGAAAATATTATTAATGAGGAGGATGAAAAATAATGGAAAAACCAATCTATCCAAGTAGAAATATGAGAATTACGCAAGGATATGAAGAAGGAACCCATAAAAATAGTTATGCGATTGATGATGCTGGATTAAATACAGGCATAGAACCGATTCGCGCTCCTTATACAGGAATTATCAAAAAAATATATACTCCCGATGCGAACGAAGTATGGTTAGAAAGTATAGAACCAGTAGAATATCCTGATGGGACTAAAGATTATATGACAATATTATTTGCTCATTGTAATGATGTAAGTAATTTATTTGTAGGTAAAAGAATTGCACAAGGAGAAAACTTTTATAGTGAAGGAACCAAAGGAAATGCTACTGGGAATCATTGTCATATAGAATGCGGAAAAGGGAAATTTACAGGAACTGGTTGGTTTAAAAATGCTAGTGGATATTATTCTATAAATAACCCTAAGAAACCAGAAGAATGTCTTTGGTTAGATAAGGAAGTAAAAGTACTAAATAATCATAATTATAATTTTAAGAGAATACCAGAACCAAAAGTAGAACCACCAATTACAACTTCTCCTACTGTAGAAGCAAAACCAGAAACACCAACTCCAAAACCAGAAACACCAGCCCCAAAACCAGAGAACAATCAATCAGATACAAAAAAATTAATTTTTACTTGTCCTAAGACAGATTTATATGGAGTATATTTAAAAGAAAATCAAAAATTATATCTTGAGGAGTAAAGAAAAACGAAGTGTAAAAACTTCGTTTTAACCTAGGGCAACATCTAAAATCATCATAATAGAAAATCCAATCAAAGTGAACAAGGCCATCAGGTCTTTTTTTTCGTTCGTTTGACTTTCTGGAATTAATTCCTCTACAACAACATAAATCATAGCGCCCGCTGCAAAAGCAAGAAGGAAAGGTAAAAGTACTTGAATTTTTAAAACAAGTAAGGCACCAATGACGGCAGAAATAGGTTCCACAATCCCACTCAACTGTCCTAAAAAG
>CANQFX010000036.1 GCA_947600015.1 uncultured Bacilli bacterium | reverse complement strand
GAGGGAAAAAATGAGTAAAGACAAAAGAAATAATTTAATAATTATCCTTTTCATTTTAGTTTTATTAGTAATAGGAATCACAATTGTTTATGCAGCCTTAAGTACTAGTTTAAACGTGACAGTGAGTAATATAACCCAGAATGTAGCCAGTTGGAATATAGAATTTGAGACAGCTACAGTAAAAGGAAATAAAAACAATATGGAAAACTCTAGTACTACGGGAATTAGCTGTGGAGATGCGACAGTGGCAACAAATTCAATTTCAGTGGGAGATGTGACACTCATAAAACCAGGGGATCAATGTTATTGGTCTATTACAATCAAAAATACAGGAAGCATTGCTGCAAAACTTACCAATATTGAAAAAAAAGATTCAAGTGAAACAACTTGTAGTGCGGGTGCAAATGAAGCTCAGTTTCGTTGTGGAGATATTTTATATTATTTAGAAAATCCCAGGGCAACTAAAGCTACTCTTAAAAGTAACTTGCATTTATCGATTGGAGATGTGATAGAACCAGGAGGTAGTATTTCTTTTCAGCTAGAGGCTTATGTCCCCAAAGCTAATACTACAGTGTCTTCTTCCCAACAGATTCAAAGTGGATTTACTTATACTTTTGTATGGAGTCAAAATTAAAAAATAGTTAAGATTCAGAAGAAATTCTGGATCTTAATTATTTCTGTATGCCTTTCTAGAATTTTGAAATTTTTGTCTCTTTTTTTATGACAGAGGATGGAACCTAAATGCAATGGGATCAACCTGTGATATTTGGATCATTTACTCTTGATTCTTATTTTGCCAATTGGTCTGTTTTAGAAACCGTAATATTTGATAATGTTGATTTTACTAGTGTAACGACGACAGAAGCGATGTTTGCTTATTGTTCTAATCTTACTACCATTGATGCTCCATCAACAATATCAGCTCCTAAATTACATAATATGTATAATATGTTTGGTGGTTGTTCTAAATTGACGAATACAAAATTTTTAGAATCTTTTCAATTTAGTAAGAATAGCGTAGCGTGTATGAATTATATATTTTAAGGGTGTGAAGCACTTACTTCTATTCAACTGCCGATTCTTTTGAGATGTCCCTATCATTTAATGGATGTACTTTTCTAAAAACAGTTTATTTGGACCACCAGTATTTGGTGGTATACCATCAGGACTCACTATTTATGCTTTCAATGCTGCCAATAAATCTTAGATTGAGAGTCAATTACCAGCTGGTATAACAGCGACCGTTCGAGTAATTTAAAAAATATCAATTCTTATTTTCATTACCATAAAATTATTGTCAAATCATTAAAATTATGATATATTACTAAAGAAAGCAAGTGCGAAAGACGGAATATTTTAAAATAGATAGAGAGCTTGTGGGTGGTGGAAACAAGTTAGGATAAAATATTCGGATCACTTTCAAGTTGTGATTTATGGATAAGATAAATACGGTCACGCGTTATAGTGTTAAAGTGCATACGAGTCTATGAATTAAGGTGGTACCGCGAGTAATTCGTCCTTAAGGAATAGACTTTTTTTTATTTAAAGAAAGTAGGGATAAAGATGAAATTTGAAAAATTAGAAAAAGGTAGTATCCATGAAGTAGAGAGTAAATATGCAAAGTATTGGGATGAAATTAACATTTTAGAGCAAACGATTAAAAATAGGAATGGGAAAGAAAACTTTGTTTTTTATGATGGACCTGCTACAGCGAATGGAATGCCAGGAATTCATCATATGCTTGCTAAATTATTAAAAGATACGGTTTGTAAATATAAAACGATGCAAGGTTATCAGGTATTAAGAAAAGTTGGTTGGGATACTCATGGTTTACCAGTAGAGGTTCAAGTAGAAAAAGAACTAGGATTTAATGGTAAAGGCGATATTGAAAAATATGGAATTAAAGAGTTCAATCAAAAATGTCGTGAAAGTGTATGGAAAAATGAAGAATACTTTACAAAATTCACTAAAGAAATGGGACAATTCATTGATTTGGAACATCCTTATATTACTTATAATAATGATTATATTGAAACAGAATGGTGGATTTTAAAGAAAATTTTTGATGAAGGATATATTTATGATGGATTAAAAATCGTACCATGGTGTCCAAGATGTGGTACGGGTCTTGCTTCTCATGAAGTAGCACAAGGGTATAAGGAAATTTCTGTTAATACAGTTTATGTTCCATTTAAATTAAAAGAAGAAGAAAATACTTACTTTTTGGTATGGACAACAACTCCTTGGACATTAATAGCGAATGTTGCTTTATGCGTTAACCCTGATGAAACTTATGTAAAATGCTTTTCTAAAGGATATTATTTTATTGTGGTGAAGGCACTTGCGGATAAGATTCTAGGGGATGGATATGAAGTCGTAAAAGAATATAAAGGAAAAGACTTAGAATATATGGAATATGAGCAATTAATGCCATTTTTAGAAGTGAATAAAAAAGGTTTTTATGTGACGTGTGATTCTTATGTTACAACAGAAGATGGAACGGGAATTGTTCATATTGCACCAGCCTTTGGTCAGGATGACTATGAAGTAGGTTTAAAATATGATTTACCTGTATTAAATCCGGTAGGAGAAGATGGTTGTTATAAAGAAGGTCCATGGAAAGGAAGACTAGTTGTTGATCCTGAATTAGAACTTGAAATTATTAAATATTTAGCTAGTGAAGATAAGTTGTTTAAGAAGCAAAAGATGAATCATGATTATCCACATTGTTGGAGATGTAAAACACCACTTGTTTATTATTCGAAACCCTCTCTTTATATTAAGACGACAGCCAAAAAGGGAGAAATTATCAAAGAAAATAAGAAAGTTCATTGGCATCCTGATTATGTAGGAGAAAAACGATTTGAAAATTGGCTTGAAAATATGAATGATTGGGCAATTTCTAGAAATCGTTATTGGGGATGTCCTATTCCATTATGGCGGTGTAGTTGTGGTCATGATGTTATGATTGGATCTCGCCAAGAATTAATTGATCTTGCGATAGAAGATGTAAAAGCAGATGTTGATTTACATCGCCCTTATGTAGATGATATCCATATTAAATGTAGTAAATGCGGTAAGGAAATGACAAGAATTCCTGATGTTATGGATTGTTGGTTCGATTCTGGTGCTATGCCATTTGCACAATATCATTATCCATTTGAAAATAAAGAATTATTTGAATCACAATTTCCAGCAGATTTTATTGCAGAGGGTATTGATCAAACTAGAGGTTGGTTTTATTCTTTGCTTGTAATATCTACTTTTGTGACAGGAAAAACTCCTTATAAAAATGTTTTGGTAAATGATTTGTTGTTGGATAAATATGGTCAAAAGATGCATAAGTCTAGAGGAAATGCAGTTAGTCCTTTTGGTATTATGGAACAATATGGTGCAGATACCGTCCGTTTCTATATGTTATATGCGTCTCCTGTATGGACACCATTAAAATTTGATGAAGATGGTGTAAAAGAAATTTATTCAAAATATATTGCAACCTTAAGAAATGCTTATGCTTTCTTTGAAATGTATGCCAATGCGGATCATATTGATCCTAGAGAATATACCATTCCGATTGAAAAGAGAGAAAAGATTGATCGTTGGTTAATTTCTAAATTGCATAAATTAATTAAAAATGTTAATGATGCTTATCAAGAATATGATTTAAATAAAGTGGCTAAACTGATTATTCCTTTTTTAAATGATGATTTATCTAATTGGTATATTCGTAGTAATCGTAGACGTTTTTGGGATAGTGAGCTTACAGAGTCTAAAAAGTCTGTTTATTTGACTACTTATGAAGTATTACTTGCACTTGTTAAGTTATGTGCGCCAATGACACCATTTATTACAGAAGAAATTTATCAAAAATTAACGGGAAAAACATCTGTTCATTTGGAAGACTATCCACAAGTGGAAGAAAAATATATAGATTTAGCTATTGAAGAACAAATGGACTTAGTAAGAGATGTTTGTTCTTTGGGACGTTTTGCAAGAGAAGAAGTCAATATTAAGGTTCGCCAACCAATTAAAAGTTTAATTTTACCAAAAGAGGATAAAAAGATTATTGGGGAATTTCTTCCTGTGATTCAAGAAGAGTTAAATGTTAAAGAAGTCATTTTTAAAGAAGATATGAGTGAATATTTAGAATATGTTGTTAAACCAAACTTCAAGGTATTAGGGAAAACATTAGGACCAAAAATGAAAATCTTTACACAACTTCTTTCTACCCTTTCCAAAGAGGAAATTTCTAAAATTACCGATGCAGGACTTATGGTGTCTTTAGAAGGAGATGACTTTACTATCACGGAAGATATGGTAACCATTTCCATTAAACAAAAAGAAGGTTATGCCTCTACTAGTAACCAAAGAACTTGTGTTGTTTTGGATACAGAACTTACAGAAGAGTTAATTTTAGAAGGATTAGCAAGAGAATTTGTACGTAAGGTACAAAGTTTAAGAAAAGAAGCAGATTTCGTTATTACAGACCATATTAATATTTCTTATTCTGGTAGTGAAAAAATTAAACAGATGTTGTCTTCTTATCAAGACTATGTAATGAATGAAGTGTTAGGAGATCATTTAGTAGAAGATGAAACACTTACAGGGGAAGAATTCTTAAATGATGAGTTTTGTATTATTAAAGTAGAACGAGTATAAGGAATTTCTGTAAAGTAGGAAATTCCTTTTTTCCTTTTGTAATATTTTTGTAAAATATTTGTTATAATAAAGAAAAGGGGAGATACTAGTGAAAGATCCAGAGTTTATCGAGTTAAGAAATCGCTTTTTATTCGGTTTGGTTGTGGCCATTGTCTTTGCAGCATCTTTTTTCCTTCTTTTTTTCAATCGTTTTAAAAATAGTCGGGCAAATGTTCTTTCTGCTTTGAATCAAAAAGAAACATTTTTCCTTTTGGTTAGAGAAGAATCTTGTAATATTTGTGATACCATGGAAGCAGAATTAAAAAAAGAAAAGATTTCTTATAAAGTATTAGAAGATAGAGCAAATGAATATCCAGAAGTATTAACAAAGTTAAATTTAAAAGAAAGTTCGATACAAATTCCTACCGTAATTATTATCGAAGATGGTAAGATGAGTGTAAATATGGTGGGAATGAAGACAAAAAAAGAATTTCTTTCCTTTTTAGAAGTACATTCTGAACGAATAGAAAAGATGAAAAAGTAAAAGGAAGAGTGTAAGTGTCAATTTTTGTTGAGATTTAGGAGAAACTTATAGTATAATAAAGAAGAGTAAAGCGGAGTTGATTTTATGGGTAGAAGTGTTGCATTAATTACAGGAAGCAATCGCGGAATTGGTAAAAGTATTGCTTTCGAGTTTGCGAAAAAAGGAGTTAATGTAGTCATCCATTATTTTCATCATGAACAAGAAGCGAAGAAGGTAGAAACGGAAATCAAAAGTAAGTATGATGTAGAAGTTATGGTGATACAATGCGATATTTCTAAAGAAGAAGAAGTAGAGAGAATGGTAAATGAGATTACAGATTATTTTGGAACCATCGATATCTTGGTAAATAATGCGGGTGTTTCGAAAGATACCTTATTATTAGACAAGAAAGTAAAAGATTTTAAGTATATATTAGATGTTAATTTATTGGGAACTTATCTATGTAGTAAGTACGTAGGGAAGCTTATGTTAGAAAATAAACGTGGTAAAATTATCAATATTGCCTCTACGAATGGGATAGATACTTATTATCCAGAAAGTTGTGATTATGATGCTTCTAAAGCGGGAGTTATTTCTCTTACTCATAATTTCGCTGTTGCATTTGCTCCTTTCATTTCGGTGAATTGTATTTGTCCTGGTTGGGTCAAAACAAATATGAGTGAAGGATTATCCATTGAACAGATTCAAGAAGAAAAGAAAAAAATATTATTAGGGAGATTTGCAGAAGCAGAAGAGATTGCACAAGTGGTTGTTTTTGTTGCTAGTGCAAAAGGAAGTTATATCAATGATACGATTATTCGAGTCGATGGAGGAAGATATCGTAGTTAAAAGAAGTAGGTGAGAAGATGTATCAAGAGTTAGGCATTTCTAAAGAGGTTGTTAATCTTGTTTTGGAATGTGAACAAGATTGTCAAGAAGAATTTAAAAAAATAGAGGAAATGAGTTTTACACATAGTCTTCATGTCCTTTCTAGTTTTCATAAAAATGAAATTACCGAATCCCATTTTCATGCAACAACAGGGTATGGTTATAATGATGCAGGAAGAGAAGCAATAGAACATGTATTTCGCGATTTATTGGAGGCAGAAGATGCGCTTGTGCGAACACAATTTATCTCTGGCTCTCATGCATTAACGGTTTGTCTATTTGCTCTTTTACGTCCAGGCGATATGTTGTTAAGTATTAGTGGAAAGCCCTATGATACGTTGGATGAAGTAATTGGAATTAAAGATAATCCTAGTTCCTTAAAAAGTTTTGGGGTAGAATATCGACAAATTGATTTAGTCAATGATGATTTTAATTATGAAGCCATTCAAGAATTTTTAAATGAGTATCAGCCAAAAGTGATTGAGATTCAACGAAGTAAAGGATATTCTACTAGAAAAAGTATCGATATGGAAAAGTTAGAAAAAGTTATTTCTTTTATACATAAAATAAATCAAGATGCCATTATTATGGTAGACAATTGTTATTGTGAATTTGTAAGTGAAAAAGAACCTTTGTGTGTAGGAGCAGATGTCATTGTTGGTTCGTTAATTAAAAATTTAGGAGGAGGAATTGCTCCTAACGGTGCTTATATTGCAGGGAAAAAGGAAATTATTTCTCTTTGTGCGGAGCGCTTAACTTTGCCAGGAGAAGGAAGAGAAGTAGGACCTACCCTTGGCATTAATAAGCAAATCTTACAAGGATTGTTTATGGCCCCTTCTGTGGTGGCTGCTTCTTTGAAAACAGCGGTTCTCACTAGTCGAGTTATGGAAAAATTAGGATATGAGGTAGAACCAAAGTATCAAGAAAAAAGAGTGGATATTGTACAAAATATTATTTTTCATGATAAAGATAAATTGATTGCGTTTACTAGGGGCATTCAACAGGCATCTCCAATTGATTCGAATGCCTTAGTAGAAGCATGGGATATGCCAGGATATGAGGATCAGGTTGTTATGGCAAGTGGTTCTTTTACGCAAGGATCTTCCATTGAACTTTCTTGCGATGGACCGATTAGGGAACCATATATTGCTTATATGCAAGGATCCCTTACTTATCCTTATGGTAAATTAGGTTTGATGAGTGCAGTAGAAAAACTGCTTCATAGATAAAGGAGGAAAAAAATGGATACTTATGTAAATGGATATGATTCGGGAATTTTCACGGATTATTCGGGATGGGGAGCAGTAGGAGGCTTTTTGATTGGCATTGTGCTAATTGTAGTACTGATTGCATCTGTAATTTGGATTTTAACAGTCATAGGAAAGTGGAAGTTACTAACCAAAGCAGGAGAAAAAGGTTGGAAAGCAATTATCCCAATTTATGATACTTATACTCTTTGCCAAATAACAGGAGTAAATCCTATTTGGGTTTTAATTACCATTTGTGGAAGTATGGTGGGAGCAATTTTCCCAATCTTAAATATTGTTGCATATGCTTTATCTATTTACTTTATGATCTTACTATCTGTAAGTGTTGCGAAAAGTTTTGGAAAAGAAAGTGGTTATGCAGCAGGATTAATTTTCTTAGCCCCAATCTTTTATTTGATGTTAGGTTGTGGAAAAAGTACATATGTTGGTAAAAAACCAATGAATGATGTCATCTTAAATCTGTTTAATCAAAACAAAGCCAATCCAAATCCAGAAAATCCATCTGCGCAAAATGTTCCCAATGCTACTATTGTGACAGAAGAAGCAAATCCAAATGCAACGGTGAATTTTTGTCCTGATTGTGGAACAAAATTATCCGAAACAGATCGGTTCTGTCCAAACTGTGGTAAAGCAAGATAGAATATTGTGAGAATATTCTATTTTTTTTTGCATATAGTTAAGTAGAATAAGGAGGAAGACGTATGATAAATAAACAAAATTTGTGGTTTTTGACATTGTTTAGCTTAATCTTAGTGTTAAGTGTTTATTATATTACAATGCCCAATGATTTACTTAGTTCTACGACTAACAAGGAGACAGTGCAAGAAGGATCTAGTACAAAGACAAAAGAAACCATTGAAGAAACTTCTTCGCTCATTGCGATGCGGGTGAGTTTAGAGGAAGAACGTCAAAATGAAATGGACGCTTTGCAGGAACAATTAACAAGTGATTCTATTAGCAGCGAAGAAAAAAATAATGCTTATGAGAAATTAAAATATTTAAATGAAATTCAGGGAAAAGAAGAAACCTTAGAAAAGAAAATTAAAAAGGAATATGATATCGATTGTTTTGTAAAAATTGATAACGCAAATGCTTCCGTTGTTTGTGTATCAGAAAAGCATGATACAAAACTTGCTAATAATATCATGCGTCTTATTCAAGAGGGATATAAAAACAAAATGTATACGACCGTAAAATTCCAAAAAAGTTAAGTAGGTAAAAGCATACAACAAAAACTTTCTTTTTCATACAATATTCTAGGTGATTAAGAAATGGCAAATACAATTTTAACAGCACGAGAAAAAAGTGTCTTTGAGCTTTTAATAGCCAATAAAAGTACAAAAGAAATTGCGAAAGACTTAGGAATTAGTGAGAAAACAGTTCGAAATCATATATCCAATGTAATGCAAAAACTAGGTGTGAATGGACGTGCTGGCGCAGTTGTTGAATTGTTAAAGCTTAAAGAATTGTCCCTATAAATCGTACTAATTTAGTACGATTTTTCATATGATTAGATAGGTGATAAAATGCTTAGAACAAAGGCACTACGAAAGATATTTATTACAACGTTAACAATGTTTATTCTACTTACCATTTATACGATTCCATCAACAGAAAATAATCCAGTTTTAAAAACAAATTTAGAAGTAGAAGAAATCACAGGACTTGCGACAAATAGTATTTATTTGTTAAATGATAGTGGTTATTTAGTACGAAGTAAGATTTTATTAGATTCTGATAAAAAAGAAGAGCAAATAGAAAAAATTTTGAAAAACTTAATTATTAATGAAAATAGTTACTTTCCGAAAGGTCTTTATGCTCTGATTCCCGAAAAAACAAAAATAAGGGAAATTATTTATGGAGAGAAAATTGTTACAGTTAATTTTTCTCGAGATATTTTAAAAGTAGATGCAGATCATGAACAAAAAATGATTACTGCGATTGTTTATAGTATTATGGATTTAGGGGATGTTTCGGGAGTACAAATATTAGTAGAAGGAGAAGCACTGTTAGAATATCCAAATACGCATGAGAAATTACCAAGTATTTTAGATAAGAACATGGGTATTAATAAAAAATATTTACTTACTTCTAGAGAAAATATATCTAAGGTTGTGATTTATTATTTAGAAGAGATTGAAAATTCCATTTATTATGTTCCTGTGACGAAGTATATGAATGATGAGCGAGATAAGATTAAGATTATTATCGAAGAACTTACCAGTAATTATATTTATGAACCAAATTTGATGAGTTTTTTAGATAATAAAGTGGAGTTATTAGATTATAAAGAAGAAGGAGATGTTTTATTTTTGAACTTTAATGATTATATTTTTGATCATAATGATAAAATTTTAGAAGAAGTCCTTTATAGTATTTCTTATTCTGTCTTTGATAACTATGATATTAATACAGTTATGTTTGAAGTAAATAATAAAGAAATAAAATATATTTCGAAAAAAGATTTACCATATTAAAAAAAGAATGTTTTTCTTGACCTAATTTGTTTTCTGGGTATATAGTAAATATAGATATAGATGGAAAATGTAGTTGGGGGAGACGTATGGAACAAGATGAAGTAATTGTTACGGTAATGCAAAAGCATTATATTAAGGAAAATACATTAATTTATAGTATGGTTGATTCTAAAATTGGAACAATCGATGAAAAAACTAAAATTTTTAAAGATAAAGTTGGTAATGAGTATTGTAGCATAGAAGATATGGATTTATTATTTTCAGAAATTCCTTTTGCTTATGCTAATGTAGCTCGTTTACAAGAAATCAAAGGAGAACATTTTAATCAAGAAGAAGCAATTATTTATTATGAGGAACAATGTAAAAATTTCTTTTTCTATGTCAGTCTTAATAATAACAAACCATTTTATTTGGCTTTTAATACCAATCAGTTAAAACAGTCTGTTCAAGAGATCGATGAAACAGAAGTTTTGGAAATAGAGGATGTAGATGAATATGATGCATTAATAGACAAAATAGAAAATCTTATTACTGGTGTGGAAAATGATGAGTATACGTTAGAAGAGTTGGAAGATATTCACGATAGTTTATTAGATAGTCGTGATGTATTAGATGTCGCAACAGAAACCATTGAAAATAAAATGGAATTGTTAGAGGAACAACAAGAAGAACCTAGTAGTGTTAAGAAAGAAAAAACATCAGAAAAAGATCAATTTGATTTTTCATTTGATATTAATGAAGTTTATCATAAAGTCTTAGAAACATTGATTGCTCAAGATGAAGCAGTAAGAAGAATGTTAGTAGAATTTTCGCGAATGGATAATTCTGATTATCAGAAAAAGGGGATTTTGTTAACGGGATCTACTGGTGTTGGAAAAACAAAAATGATGCAGTTGTTGGCAAAGTATTTAAATCGTCCGATGTTAATTATTGATTCTACGCAATTAACTTCTCCTGGCTATACGGGAAAAGATATTGAGGAGTATTTATGGGATTTATATGTTGCTTGTGAAAAAGATGTCAAAAAAGCAGAACGAGCAATTATCTATTTTGATGAGATTGATAAAAAAGGTTCCAATGGAAAAGGTGATGTTGCGGGACAAGCAGTGTTAAATGTATTGTTGAAATTTTTAGATGGAACAACATATTCCGCTTGTCAAAGTGTGCAATTAAATGTACGATCTGTCAATATTAATACTGCTAATATGTTGATTGTAGCAGGAGGTGCTTTTGAAGATGTTTATCATAATATGTATGATAAGCAACCAATTGGAATATTTGCAAAAGAACAAAAAGTACAGCAAAAAAGGATGGAGCCACAGGCAGATGATTTCGTGGAAAAAGCTTTAATGACCAAAGAATTTATGGGAAGATTTCCAATTGTAATTCATTTAAATGATTTGAATGAGGCAATTTTCAGAAGAATTTTATTAGAGTCGAATGAATCACCATTAAAACAGGAACAGTCCACGTTTGAAAAATTAGGAACCAAACTTACGGTATTAGATAGTTATCTTGCGAAAGTAATAGAGAAGGCACAGCAAAAGAAGACTGGTGCCAGAGGTTTAGCTGGAATTGTTGCTAATAGTACATGGAAAGCATATGATGATGTATTATCAAATAAAGATCATTATGAAGAAGTAATTTTAAGTGCAGATACTGTAGAGAATAATGAAAATTATCAATTAATCAAAAAAAAGGCTTGAAATAAAAGCCTTTTTCTTGTATAATTTTATTTGTCAGTTTGATTTATGTCTGCGTAGCTCAGCTGGATAGAGCAATCGCCTTCTAAGCGATCGGTCAGGCGTTCGAGTCGCCTCGCGGACACCATTTTGTATGTTAAAAACCGTTTTATTGACGGTTTTTTTGTTTTAGTTATAGTGATTACATTAGAAAAATGATTATGCCTAATTATTGTATTTTTTG
>CANQFX010000035.1 GCA_947600015.1 uncultured Bacilli bacterium | reverse complement strand
TTCCATAATGATGAGGCATCTCCTGTTTTATTTTTCTCAAAAAAGAAGCAGCTTGACAGAAAGCATCTCTTCCATAAAAATCATCCGCATTAATCATCACAAATGGCCCTTGCACCTGATCGCGACAACACAATAAGGCATGCGCTGTACCAAGTGGCTTTGTTCTATTTTTTAATGCTTCATAAGAAGAAGGAACTAAATCATTTTCTTGAAAGCAGTATTCCACTTGTATATGTTTTTCAATACGAGCACCAATACTTTCGCGAAATAAATCATAATGCTCCCTGCGAATTAAGAAAACAACTTTATGAAATCCTGCTTGAATAGCATCATAAATGGAATAATCAATAATAAATTCACCATTGGGTCCCATCGGTGCCATTTGTTTTAACCCCCCAAATCGACTTCCCATACCAGCCGCTAAAATAACTAAAGTAAGTTCTTGATCCATAGACATCTCCTCCTATTATACCTTGGATAATTTGATATGATTTTTCATTAATTTTTTTACTCCATGAGGATGTTTAAAAGCAACACTAACTAACGTATTACTAACCTCGACGACACGTCCTGCGCCAAAACTTTCATGATAAACATAATCTCCCACTTGATAATCAACATTTTCTTTCCGAAACATCTCTTCCGTATCAACTTTTTCTTCTTTTTTGGGAAGTTCCTGTTGCACATTCGTCTGCAACAAATCAGAATTAATCTCTCCAATAAAACGACTCGCTGGATTGACTTGTTCATTTCCAAATAAGGTCCTACGTCTAGCATTCACAAAATGTAAATCATCTTTTGCTCTAGTAATCGCAACATAACAAAGTCTTCGTTCCTCTTCAATTTCATTACTTTCCATCAAAGAATTCATATGAGGAAAAATTCCTTCTTCCATCCCCACAACAAAGACATGATTAAATTCCAATCCTTTAACGGAATGAACGGTCATTAAACTAACACGATTAGGATCATCTTTATACTCTTCTACATCACTAATCAAACTAATTTCAAGTAAAAAGTCTTCTAATGATATTAATCCTTCTCGTTCTTCAAATGACTTTGTAATTGATTTAAATTCTTCTAAGTTTTCAAGTCGAACCTCTGCCTCTAGTGTTTTTTCACTTTCTAACTCACTCCTCATTCCCGTAGCATCTAATACTTTATCAATTAATTCTGTTAATGTAAGTTCCTCATGAATTGCGATCAGTTTTTCCATCATATTTTTAAATTCCAATTCTTTTCCCTTTTGAATTGCTTCATAGATACTAATTCCATTTTCATCTGCATACCTTGTCAAATTTTCAATTGTCTTAAGGCCAATTCCTCGCTTTGGAGTATTAATTACGCGCAGTAAACTAACATTATCCTTACAATTATGAATTAATCGTAAATACGCAATTAAATCCTTAATTTCTTTTCTAGAATAGAAATAAAAACTACCAATCACCCGGTAAGGCATATTTTCCTTTAGCATTTCTTCTTCTAATACACGAGACTGCGCATTCGTACGATATAATACCGCAATATCTTTATATTCCACATCTTGATGAATTAATTCTTTAATCTTTCGAATAACGTACTGCGCTTCATCGCGTTCATTATAAGCGCGATAATATTTAATTTTTTCTCCTACACCACGAGCAGTCCAAAGTTTTTTATCTTTTCTTTGCTTGTTATTGCGAATCACTTGATTAGCCGCATCTAAAATTGTACTTGTAGAACGATAATTTTGCTCCAAGAGAATGGTTTTTGCATCGGGATAATCTTTTTCAAAATTTAAAATATTTTTATAATTCGCACCGCGAAAACTATATATACTTTGACAATCATCACCAACACAAGTAATGTTACGATTCTTAGAACTAATCATCTTCGTTAAAATATATTGTGCTTCATTCGTATCTTGGTATTCATCAATTAAAATATATTGATATAAATCTTGATACTCCGCTAAAATATCAGGATTCTTTTTAAATAGTTCAATCGGCAATAACAACAAATCATCAAAATCAACAGAATTATTTTGACGAAGCTTAGTTTCATATTTCTCATAGACCTCACAAATTACTTTTTCATAATCACTAACAGCATAACGCTCATAATCTTTTGGACTCATCAGTTCATTTTTACAACTACTAATTTTATTACGAATTGCCCTAGGATTATAAATCTTAGGATCATATCCCATATCTTTTACAATTTTCTTTACTACAGTTAAAGAATCATCACTATCCATAATCACAAAATTAGAAAGATACCCTAATCTTTTATAGTTTTCTTTCAATAACTTTAACCCAAAACTATGAAAAGTAGAAACTTGAATCTTTTTCGCAATATCACCAATTAATAAATAAAGGCGATCTTTCATTTCTTTAGCGGCTTTATTCGTAAAAGTAATTGCTAAAATCTGATAAGGAGAAACATTTCTTTCATGAATCAAATAGGCAATTTTACTAGTTAACGTCTTTGTTTTTCCAGCACCAGCACCCGCAATAATAAGAAGTGGTCCTTCGTTATATAAAATTGCTTCTTTTTGTTTATCATTTAAGTTATCTAATTCCATATTATACCTACTTCCTATCATCATTATATCTTAATTTTAAGATACAAGTAAATATAATAAAAAAAGAAATTACTATTTTTTAAAATAATTTATTCTAGAATAATTAAAAGAAAAATGTAGACTTTTCAATCTACATTTAAATTCTACGATATAATTCTTGTAATTGTTCATACTTTTCTTGCTCTTGCTGTTGTTCTTTTTCAAGTACTTGTAATTTTATTTCTTCTTGCTTTTTCTTTTGTTTTTCCTCTCTTAAAAGACGAGATAAAATTTTATAATCCTCTAATGTAAATAACTGGTCGTAAGGTAAATCTACCACATCTTCTACAGATTGTGTTTTCATCATTTGTGGTTGGCGAACATAAGAAGGAGACCTTACTTCCTTAATATTTTCTGGAAGGATTTTAACTTTTTTGGTAACCACTACTTTTTTTATCTTCTGTGGCTCTCCTCTTTTTTGATAAGTACGAATAATCTTATAAAGAATTAAAAATAAAATCCAAACAAAGAAAATAGTACTAGATAATTCAATTAATGCTTTTGCCTCTTTATTTCCATAAACTGATGCTTGTGTAAAAACATCTAATTTTTCTGTACTAATTGTTTTTAATACGAGTGCTAAAATATAGTGCAAAATACAATAAACAGAAACATTAATATTTCGAATTAAGCGATCCACTTTAAAACGAAATACACTAATCCATAAAATAACATTAGTTACAACAATCGCTGCAAGATAAACTGCCAAATCTGGAAAGTAAAAAACAATAAAGAAATGATTCATCATATAATCCCACATTTGACTCAATGATGAATAATAAGAAACAATTAAGAAGATGAAAATGAAGGCATAAAGTAAGAAATAAAATCGTTTCCCTGTTTTTGCATTCTTGCGATTCGTAGTAATTAAAATATAAGCCAAGAACAATAAAAATATAATAACTACAACAAATAATTTGGATGAAATAGACACTTCCAATAAAATTTTTAATTGATCAAGAAATGATTGCTTTGCCATTCTTTTCACCTCCCCCTAAATTGTTTATTCTTTTATATGTTTTCTACCTTTTGCAATTCAGAAATATAAATTGTTTGCGTTGTACTATCATTATTGGTACAAGTGACTAATGTTAACGTTGTTTTATTATAATTTCGATAAATTGCAATTTTACCAATCTTTGGTTGTTTATAAATATTAACAATTTTATAAGTATACTTTTTCCCCTGATAGGTAACATAAATAACATCATTCGTGGTTAATTGATATAAATCATTAAAGAATGCTTTCCATCCGGTTCCAGAATGTCCTGCCAAAATCAAGTTTCCTTTATCTACATCTGGATAGGAAGATCCTTCTACCACTAAAATATTTTTTTCTACATCATTTTCTGTAGAACGAACATCCAAAAACCCCTTTGTTAAATTAATCTTCGGTATTGTTAAATAACCAATATAATTATCTGAAACCTCTGTTGGTAAAGAGGATTCTACTTTTTCTTTTACAATACCATCTTGTTCCACAATGGTCTCTTCTTTTCCATAAAAGACGTTTGCCATATAATCAAAGGCAATAATCTTTTTGGATTGCACATAATTATAAGAAAGAAAAAATCCCCCAATTAATGTTATAAGTGCACCAATGGCAGCTGTCACATTAGGAGAGATCTTTTTCTTTGTCTTATTTTGCTTGTTTTGCATTTTTATAGACAAATCCAATTCCAGATGCTACGATTAACATACCTAAAATAGTAAATATCATAGATCCATTAGAAGAAGTATTTGGAACACTAACTTCTGGATAGTTTTTGAATGTAATTTGATGAGATAAATGATCTTCATCAATCGTAAAACTAATTTTTTCTGAATTTAATTGATATCCTGCTGGTGCAGAAATTTCTTCTACCATATAAGTTCCTTCTGCTAAATCAACTAAAACATAAGATTCTGTTGTTGTCGTAAAACGAGCAACTTCTTTTCCGTTGGCATCTTTTACCACAAGAACGGCTCCTGCTAATGCATCCCCCGTAGATTCATCTACTTTTGTAATTGTGACAACACTAGATTTCGCTTCATTATAAAATTTTACAGAAACATCTCTATTAGAATCACTAACGGTAAATTTTACACTTTCGCTATTTAATTTATATCCTTTTGGTGCAGATTTTTCTACAAGCGTATAAGTACCATTACTTAAGTTTCTAATAACATGTGCATTCGTTGTTGTCGTCCAACTTGTAATTTCTTTTCCATTGGCATCTCTTATTGCAAGAACAGCTCCAGCAAGTGCTTGATTTGTTTTCTTATCTAATTTTACAATCGTTACTTTTGATGTTGCAATTTCTAGATTGGTAGAAACTGATTTGGTTGTAGAAACAGATGTTAAATTTGCTGGCATAACACTTTGCATACTAGTATCTACTGGTTGATATTCATATGCCTTTTGTATTGTTCTAGTAGCAGTAGCAGTAACTTTCATAGATAACTTTGTACCTGTCACTTTAGATGCTAATACTTTAACTTTAAATTTCTCATTTGCAGAAAATTTTGATTTTTGATTTCCTGATACATCAGTAATAATCGTACCACTTGGTGCACCGCTAACAGAAACAGAATAACTGTCAACATTAGAACCATTTAATGCGATTGCTTGAGATGTATAATATTTACCATTGCTTTCTAAAGACATAGAAGAATCAGCAACAGATAATGATTTTACAGAAAGGTCTCCATATCCTTTACTTCTAGCAGCCTTTCCGATGGCTACTAAATTCTTAATATGTGGTCTCAATCCATATGGATCTTTTCCATTGGTTTTAAAGGCATCTCTTAAATTAGAACTTCCTGTAGTATCATCTAAATACCACCATACAGCAGCCTGAGTAATATAATAATCTAATTTACGATCTCCCGTAAAAGATTTGTTTGGATATCCATTTTTTAAGATAGCAGCAAAACCAGCGTCTTTTTCTCTAACAAAGTTTGCAACAGAATTTTTTGCTGTTCCTTTATGAATGTCTAAACAATATACGTATACACCAGATGTAGTTTGTTTAATAGAAAAGTACGTACCAGCAACATACCCATCTAATCTTTCTGATTGTCCTAAGGTGATTTGATTTGCAGCATTTGCATTACAAATAGATCCGAAAAAGGATACAATCAATACAAATATTGCTAAGATTGCTTTACTAAAAACTTTCATTTTACTTTTCATTCTATTCTCCCCCTCACTGAATTGGCTATATTATACCATAACCCTGTAAAAATTGCAAGTTTTTTTATCTTATCTCCCTGCTAACTAATTATTATAGCAATTTTTTCTACTTTTGCAACTAGTTTCAATAGAAAAAATCATAAAATACCTAACATACTTTATGATACATGTTTCTATAATATCTCATGAATTTATATCATAATGACGATCAATCTTCAATCTCTCCTACATTAAGTACCATTCCTAAAACAAAGATATAAGATAAGATATATACCCACAAAAGTAAAATTAATAAATTAGAAATACTTCCATAAAAAAGATCGTATTTAGAAAAGGTTTCAATATAAAAAGAATAAATTTCGGTCGCAATAATCCAACCAATCGTAGTAAATATTGCTCCTCTTGTTGTTGTTGCTTTCTCAATCATTTTATCAGGAGCAATCACATAAATTAATTTAATATTATAGTATAAGATAAAAATAGTAAACGGATATTTTAAAATCTGAAAAATCTGATAGAAAAAGTCAACTAAAATCTTATTATTACTATAGATACGAAGAATGGCAAAAATAGAGTCCCCACAAATAGGAATTAAAAATAGAAAGAAAAATAAAATTACTAAAATGAAAGTCATCATAATGGCCTTCGCTCTACGCTTTAAAATACTACTAGACTCAATTTTATAAATCTCATTTGATGTAATAATCATAGAATGTGGTCCATTAGAAGCAAGGATAAAAGCAGATACAAAAAATACAATAATATTAAAATTCAATCCTTGTCCTGCAATCAACTCAGTTAAAAGTCCTCCAATCTCTTTGGGAACAGAATTACCAATGACAATCTTTAAAGTATCTAAAGGAATCGAAATATGAGAAGCAATCGAACCAATCAGTGCAACTAGTGGAACTAAAGAAATAACAAGAAAAAAAGCAAGCTGACCAGGTAAAATCCTCATCTCAGGTCTTTTTACAATTGTAATTACTTTTTTGAAAAACCCATTTGCTTGCTTCATATTCTATCAACCTCTTATTTATATTCTTCTTTATTCGTAATCATTTCTAGCATTGCTTCATTAATCGCATCGTCTAATGTTTTAATTTCATCTAAAATCATGCTATAGCCAATTGCCGCCCCAAATTCATGAGGAAGTCCTTTCATCTCTTTGGCTAATTTTTTCGTATAAGTTTCTACCTGACGTTCACTATAACCTACTAAATAAATTAAGAACTCATTTCCATCCGTACGAATGATTTCACTATTTTCTAACTGAGTATTTACTAAAATACCTGCTGCTTTTACAATAAGTTGATCTCCTTCTTCATGTCCATAATTATCATTAACATATTTTACATTATTTAAATCCACCATAACAATCGCCTGTGGGAATACTTTGGCATCCTCCCACTCTGACATTTTTGCATTTAAATAATTTCTATTTTTCAATGATGTTAACATATCCGTATATTTTTGACGATCACTACTTTTAATTTTTTTCACTTGATGTTTCTTTTTCCATACGAAGTAAAGAACGGATAGTACGATTAATGGAAGTAAAATAATTGCTAATACAATCGTATATACTTGCTCAAAAGTAGAATTTTCCAAAATAGAGGCATGCAAATTTTCAATTCCATTATTTCTATAATTATAGTAAGAATTTGTATTAATAATATAATTAAACAAATCATAAAATGCTTGATTATTCTTTTTTACCATAAATTTATAATCATTCATCATCGTATCGGTATATAATAACTTCAAATTTTTAAACTTACTATTTTGATAATGAGAATAAATTTCTCGATCAATGACCAACATTTTATTCTCTTTTTGTCTAATTGCCTCATCTAATGTCTTATAGGTCTGAATCTCAGCCCGAGAATTATTAGAAAAATAATGATATAACGAATCTCCTTCTAACATTACAATTTCTTGTCCTTGTAAACTTTCAAAAGAATTCACAATATGATTGTCTTCTTGACGACCTAAAACAACATAATCCTCAATAAAGGAAGATCTAGTTTTTAAGTATTGATCATTATCATAATTATAATAGTCAAAGTAAATATCTATTTCACCATTATCAATTGCCTTTTTTAAATCTTCTTTGGTATTATATTTTTTAAATTTAAAATTAATATCTGCCAGTCTAGAAACACGATCCACATATTCTCCAGCAATTCCTGCAAGTCGATCTCCTACTTTAACTTCATATGGAGTATTTTCTACATAACCATAAACATAATTTTTCGATATTAAGGATGCTTTCGTTTTCGCATTTAATTGATTCTTATCTAAATAATAATCTAGATATGCTTGATTATATTCTTCAATATATTTTGTTAAACGCCATTTATTATAATATTTTGTCACAATATTATCTAATATCTGATTTTGTCCACTAAGAGTCAAAACAATTTGCTTCTTCATTTCTGTTAAATAATAATTAATAGAATATTTATCCTTTTGAATTGTATAATCTAAATACATAATATTAGGAACCACAACCATATCAACCTGTTCATTATCTAATGCTTGATACAATTCTGCAATCGTTTGATATGTTTTATAAGAAAGATTGGTTCCGCTTTTTAAATAATAACTAACATCATTATAATCTGCTTCAAACACACCAAAAGCAATATTCTTCATATCTTTAATATGATTAATTCTCTCATATGTTTTCCCAACGATAATATAATTATCATTAAATAAAAATAAATCTTGTTTTTGTAATTTATCAGTATTATTCAAAATACGAATACGATAACTGTTGGTTGCCGTAGAAGATTCTTTTAAATATGGAATTTTATTAAATTCAATCCCAATATTTTTCTCAAAATCCTTTAAAAAGTCAAAAATTACCCCAGATCCATTTGTTCCATAAAGAGGATAATCATTAACAACTTCAAAATCATAGGTCTGATCTTTATTATCTTCTACCCACTTCTTTTCTGTGACAGTAAGAGTAGTCGTTTTATCTTCCTTATTATAATAGCGATAGACAAAAACAAAAGTGACAACCGCAATAATAATCGGAATTATAATGATTAATTTCTTTTTCATGAGCCATTCCCCGTTCTATTTTTTGTCCAAGAAAAACTGTTTTTCGTATGATGACGATAACCAATAATCGGAAATTCATTCGATTCTCCTTTTTTCTCTACAAAAACCTGAAAATCATAATACTTTTTTTCTTTGTCGGAAAAAGCTTCTAATGCTTTATCACCACAAGACTTTGCTACATCAACAGACATATCATCACTAACTACAAGAATGATATTAACAATTCTTCCTGCAACACGAACCGTCACTTTGGATACACTCTCATCTAATTTCTCATCGACTTTACTAGAAATATCTTTCGAAAGTTTTACTTTTTCAATCCCTTTTAAACGATCTCCATAAATAGCGTCCCCTTCTTCAGGAAAAAAGATATTTTTTACCTGAAACATGGCAACTACTAAAACCAAAAAGATAACTATCGCAATAATCGTTGCTTTATTTCTCTTTATAAAATCCATTTTATCACATCCTATTTTCTTTATTATACACTATATATGTCTCTTTTTCAATCAACAAATTTCAGTTCTTCATACCACGATTTAAACATCATATAATCATAATGCTTTTCTAACCAAAAAAGACTATTTTTCCTCTATTTTTTCCTATATTAGAATGAATAGTGATAAAAATAGTCATTAGAAGAAATACAGTATTCATCCACTAAAATAGTAAAAATCATGAATCCAGTTCTTCCTTTAAAATATCCATCGCCATCTTTGGATTAACAGATCCTTTGGTTTCCTTCATAACCTGTCCCATAAAATACTTGATTGCTCGATCATGTCCATTTTTATAATCAACAACACTTTCTTCATTTTCAGAAATAATTTTTTTAATAATATCACGAATTGCCTTATCATCCGTAATATTTAATACACCACAATCCTTCATAATTTGTTCAATAGAATCTTCCTTTTCCATGACAACATCTAAAATATCTTTTAAATTTTTACTAGTTAAAACATTTTCATCCATTTTTTGTACTAATTCTAAAAAACGTTTTTTTGTCAAGGTGGTATCTTGAATTTCTTTTTCTTCCTTATTCAAATAAAATGAAATATCCCCAAGTAATAAATTACTTGCCATTTGGAAATTTGTTTTTTCATCTAATAAAGTATTGAAATAATCACTTAAAGACCGATTTTGAATTAACTTATTGACATTAGTCATAGAAACGCCCTTTTCTAAATAAATCTTCCTTCTTTCCTCAGGAAGCATCGGAATTTCTTTTTTTACTTCTTCAATCATTAAATCAGAAAGAACAAGATAAGGAATATCTGGTTCTGGAAAATAACGATAATCATTCCCAGTTTCTTTTACACGCATCAAAACAGTATCTCCTAATTTATCATCATAACGACGTGTCTGTTCTTGAAACGTCTCTCCTTTTTCTAATAATTTTTCTTGACGAAGGATTTCTTTTTCAATACTAATTCCTACATTAGAAATAGATCCAATATTTTTAATTTCACATTTAACACCAAAAGGATCCTCTTGCTTTTTCCGAATAGAAACATTCGTATCCGCTCTCATGGAACCTTCTTCCATCTTACAATCACTAATATCAGCATAAAAAAGTAATTCTTTTAGTTTTTCTAAATACAGTTTTGCTTCTTCACTACTGGAAATACAAGGTTTTGTCACAATTTCAATTAAAGGAACTCCTGCTCGGTTAAAATCAAGTAAAGTCTTTTGACCACGATGCGTACTTTTGCAAGTATCCTCTTCAATATGCATCTCTTCTATTTCAATTTTCTTCTTTGTTCCATTTACTTCAATTTCTACATAACCATCATACCCAATTGGTGTTCTACTTTGGGTAATTTGATAATTTTTAGGATTATCAGGATAAAAATAATTTTTGCGATCAAAATGCATGCGTCTGCGAATCTTACAATTTAAAATAAGGGCAGCCTTAATGGCTAAACGAACCACCTCTTCGTTTAAAGTAGGAAGCGTTCCTGGATATCCTAAATCGACAACATTGGTAAGAGAATTAGCCATTTCTCCATATCCATTAGATGAATTAGAAAAAATCTTTGTCTTTGTTTTTAACTCAACATGAACCTCTACCCCAATTGTTGGAATATAATGTCCCATTACTTCTCACCTCCTGGCACCAAATCTAGATTTAACTTTTGTTCTATAAAACTCGCAAATTGATACATTTTTGCTTCACAAAATTGATTCCCTACAACATGAAGACCAATTGGCATCTTTTCTTTTGAAAATCCAACAGGAATATTTAAACCAGGAAGCCCTGCCATATTTACTGGAATAACTAATACATCATCCATAAAACTCTTTCTAGGGTCATCCATAGGATCGGTCAAATCATAAGCAGTCGTTGTCGTGGTTGGTCCAATAATCAAATCGTATTGTTCAAAAACACGAAAGAACTCTTTCTGCATATCATCGCGAATCGATAATGCCTTATCATAATAAATTTGGGCATTTTTACCACTCAACAAATAGGAACCTACCATAATTCTTCGTTTTACTTCATCCCCAAATCCTTCTTGCCTTGTTTCATAATATAACTGTTCGATATGCTGAGGATTTTCTTTAGAATGACCATAACGAATACCATCAAAACGTGCTAAATTAGAACTTGCTTCTCCCATGGCAATAATCTGATACAAAGTAACGGCATTTTCTAAATATTTCATATCAACATAATCCACAATAACACCATTTTCTTTTAAAAAGGTAATCACTTCTTCTATCTTTTCTCGAATCTCTGTACTTACAATATCACTCATAAAATAATTAGGTACAGCAATCTTCATTCCTCGGATATCTTCCCCAATCAATCGAGTAAAATCTTCCTCCTCGCAAGAAGCAGAAGTTAAATCTTTTGAATCTTTTCCAACAATAGCATTCAATAAAACAGCATTTTCATATACATTTTTCGTAATAGGACCAATTTGATCTAAACTAGAAGCAAAAGGAAATAAACCATATCTTGAAAGTAAACCATAAGTTGGTTTATACCCCACTATCCCACAGAATGCGG
>CANQFX010000034.1 GCA_947600015.1 uncultured Bacilli bacterium | reverse complement strand
TCCTCCGTTTTATTTTCTTCTACCAAAATTATACCCCCCCCCCCTACAATTTTGTCAAATAAAAAAAGAGAAGAATTGATCATTTCTCTTTAGCTATTGATACTTAGACATTGCTTTCATCATTTGATTAATTTGTTTTTGATTTGGCTTTCTACCCATTTGCATCATCAACGTTTTAATCATATCCTCATTAATGGGAGGATTCTTTGCTAAATACTTTTTCATAAAAGTTCTTGCTAGGAAAAAGCCAATCACTGCACCTATTACAAGGCCTAGTAGAACCATTAAAATATCATGTAACATTCTTTCATCTCCTTATCATTATTGTACTAAATTTTATTCTAAGATACAAGATTTTTATGTAAAAGCTTAATAAATTCCTTGTAATACTTTTTCCTCTAAAAAGAAATATTCTGGTTGTGCAAAACAGCAAACAAAGTAATTACTAGAAAAATCTTTTAAAATTGTAAAAAAAGAAGAAGTATTTTGTTCTAATTCTAAACGAATATAACTACTCTTAACTAATAATCTACTAATTTCATCACGGTATAAATTATTAATAAAATGAATATTTCCTCGTTTGGAATAAGGAATATCTTGATGAAATCTTAAAAATAAAGCACGATCAATTTCTTCTTTTGGAATTGGATTAATCAATTGTCTAAATAAATGGTATCCATATTCTACTTCTGTTTTATCTAAATAATATATTTGTCTTAATATATTAAAAAGTACTCTCTCATTTCCTTGATAAAGACTGACAAACTCACTTTTAATATCAAAAATAAAATAGACTCTCAATTCTAATCACCCTATCTATATTGTATTTAGAATAAAAGTCTATTTTTGTCGTTTTTTACTTTAATAAATTTTCTATTTTTTCTTCTAATTCCTCTAAACCAAAACCAAATTTTTGGTATACTTCATCACGAGATCCACTTGCTCCAAATTGATCTAATGTAATTAAATATTTACTATTAAAAACTATACTATTCCAAGAGAAAGAAGAAGAAGCTTCAATAACAATTTTTCTAATTTCTACTGGTAGAATTTCCTCGATATATTCTTCACTTTGATGCAAGAATCGTCCTAAGTTTGGCATAGAAACGACACATACGTCGATTCCTTTTATACGAAGTCGTTTGGCAACTTCGATTGCTAAATGTAGTTCTTCTCCAGAAGAAATTAGGATACCGTCAGCTTTTTGTTGTGAAGGGAAAACGACATATCCTCCTTTTTCGACCTCATTTACTTTGGTTGTTTCTAAAATAGGCAATTTATTGCGTGATAATAGAATACTAGCGGGGCCTTCTGTTTTTTCTAATATGGTACGATAAGAACCAATTACTTCATTGGCATCAGCTGGTCTAAAAACATCCATATTAGGCATGCTTCTTAGTGCTAGTAATTGTTCTACGGGTTGGTGCGTTGGTCCATCTTCTCCTACGCTAATCGAGTCATGAGTAAATATATAAATTGGTGATAACTTCATCATACAAGCAAGACGGATGGCAGGTTTCATATAGTCACTAAAACTTAAGAATGTAGCACCATAAGGACGAAAACCACATAAAGCAAGACCATTCAAAATCGCTCCCATAGCGTGTTCTCTCACACCAAAGAAAATGTTTTTTCCTAGATAATTGTTTGAAGAAAAGTCTCCTCCTTCTTCAATATAAGTATTTGTAGCCTTAAATAAATCGGCACTTCCTCCCAACATAAATGGCGAAGAAGAAACGATGGAATTTAAAATCTTAGAGGAAGTTTGTCTTGGAGATTCTATATTATCTGTTGCGGGTTCATAAAAAAATTCAGTAAAAGGAATATTTTTTTCTTTTTTCATGAAAAATTTTAATTTCTTTTGTTCATCTTCTTCCATTAACGATACTTTATTTCGAAATTGATGTGCTAAATTTTGACAACGAAGGCGGATAAAATAGGCAAAGTCCTCATATGCTGTTTTAGAAACGGTAAAAGGAATATCTCGTACTTTCAACTTTTCTTTAATGGAAGTAATATCTTCTTTTGTTAATGCTCCACCATGAACTGCGTTGGTTCCTTGTAGCATGGAATATTTTCCAATGGTAGAATTGACTTCAATTAAGGTTGGTTTATCTGTACTTGTTTTTGCTTCTTCTATGGCCTTATCAATTTCTTCATAACGATCACCATCATTTACAGTAATAACGTTCCATCCCAAAGAAACAAAGCGCATCGCAATATTATCTTGGAAGCAGGTAGAAGTAGTTCCATCTAAACATACATGGTTAGAATCATATAGTACAATGAGTTTATTTAGTTTTAATGTTCCTGCTAATGAGGCTGCTTCATAACTAATTCCTTCCATTAAATCGCCATCACTACATAATACATACGTATTGAAATCAATTATTTCATTTTTATTTTTATTAAATTGACCTCAGCCATTGCCATTCCTACTCCCATGGCCAATCCTTGTCCTAAAGGACCTGTTGTGGCATCGACTCCTGGGGTTGTCAAATATTCTGGGTGTCCTGGGGTAATTGATCCGATTTTACGAAATTGCTTTAAATCATCAAGTGAAATTGGAAACCCTGCCATATGTAATGTTGCATAAAGTAAAGCAGAGCCATGTCCGGCAGATAAAATAAATCGATCTCGATTAAAATAATTAATATCTTCTAAATCAAAGCGCAAATGATGCGCGTATAATACATAAAGAATAGGAGCCGCACCTAAAACAATGCCAGGATGTCCACTCTTGACTTCATCAATCATATCAATTCCCAAACAACGAATTTGATCAATGATTTTTTCTTGATTAATTTCACTTTCCTCTCTTTTTGGATTTACCATATCATCCCTCCTCTACTTTATTATATCATAGCTTTTGCCATGGGAAAACCCAATTTTCTTTTAGGATGTAAATAGTCTTATTAGAAAAAGAGAACATCGTCTGATGTACTCTAATATTACTTTTATCTTATTGAATGACTAATTTTTTTACTTTATTTTTATCTTTTCCTGCTTCATCCCACATATCATTTGGGCGAAACAATATTTCTTCTGGTTCAAAGTACTGAATATTTCCTTTATTATCAGAGTAAATATTTAAAAAATATGCTCCTATTACATTAGATAAACCCTGCTTTTGTTGAAATTGTGTTTTATCACAGAAACAAGGAACTTCAATTCCTCGTACATTACGATATACAAAGGAATAACTTTTATGGTAGTGTCCAATTAACAATATTTTAGGTTTATAATCCGACTCTAATATTTCAATTCTTTTTTGTGGTTTATAAGAAACTGCTTGGGCACTTCCTCCCCCAGGATGATCCATAAATATCTTTACCCCATTAATATTAATGGCAGCACTATCTTGACCTAAATAAACCATATCTTCTCTACAACGAGAAATCCATTCATTAATTGTTGCTTGTCCATTTTTGTAGTGTGTTTCGTCATGACTTCCTAAAATATACTTTGTCACAATTCCTTTCACTTTGGGATACATATCAACAACATACCCTGCTTGTTCATCAAATCCATGCAGGAATTGTTGTCTTGGTTGTTCTGGACGATTTAAATAATTTCCATCTACAATATCACCACAATGAAGAACAGTATCAATTCCTCTGTGATAGGCCTCTTCATATACTTTATTTAATAGATGAAGTTGTTGATGAATATTACCAAAATGGGTATCAGAAACAACACAAATTTCTGTATGAATTAAATCTGTTGGATTTAAATCTGGTTTTGTTGTAATCACTTTCCGAGGAAATGATTTTTCAAATACTAAAGTTTCGTTTTTTTCTATGACTGATACATTTTTTCCATAAATACGACATAATTCTAAAATTCCTTTTAATTCTGTCTGATTCATATGAAATTTTTCCATAAAGTCTTCAATCGAAGAATCTTTTTTCATATAACGATATAATTTATTAATATACTCCATACTAATATCTTTTTTTACTTCTTCCATACTTCAACCTCTTCTACTCTTTCTCTCCAATTTTTAATATTTTTGGTTTTAAATAATCATCTTTATTGGTCTTATAATAAACAGAATCAATCGCTTTTACCGATTTTAATTTGCCATAGCGATCTGTTTTTACTGTAACATACCAAGCACCTATGGTATTAGAATAACGCTTATCACTCATCTCTTTTGTTGTGGCACAGACGCTAGGAACAGAAATACAAACGACATTTCGGTAAGTAAATTTTTCCATTTGTAACAGTCCACCATAAAGTAATATTTCTGGTTTATCTTCACTTCGGAAAGAATCAATTTGTTGTTGAGGTCGATAAGATACTGTATAGGTTTTGGCTAATTTTGGATTAAATACCAACATATTTACTTTATCAATACTAATATTACATGAATTATAACCTAAATAAATCATATCTTCTCTTACATTACTAATTCTACGTCCAATATTAATTTTATTATTTTTTAAATGTTTCTCATCTTTCATTCCAGTAATAAAATAAGTTTTCATGCCTTCGATATAAGGGTAATGTTGTGTAATATAATCTACTTGTCCTAGACTATCATCTAAAAAATTACATTCTGAATATATATTCGTAAGAGCATATAACCCTTCTGAAATATTTCCACACAAAATTACTCTTTTATAACCTAAATCATATGCTTTGGTATAAATATCATTTAAGATAGATAATTGTTGATATTTTGAACCAAATCTAGTATCAGAAATTGCGACAAACTTAAATTCATGATTGTCATCTGTTAAAAATTTATATGTATTCTCTTCATTAAATTCTCGTTCTCCTTGATTAAACATATAAATATCATCATCTTTTTTTTGCGTAATAATATTAATTCCATCTAACCGCAATTCTCTTAATAATCCTAACACTTCATATTCATTGATCCCTAATGCTTCACTAACATCCGATAAACGTATTTCTTTTTTCGCTAATTCTTTTAAACTATCCAACTTCTCTTTTTGTTCCATTTTTCCTCCAAATAAAAGAGTATACAAAAGTACACTCTAAAAATCGTTATTAAGAATTATCGTGGTAACCATATTATCTTTTCTCATATTCCGAGTCATTACTACCACTTCCTATCTTAAATTAAGTATATCATGTTCTATTTTTAGAAACAATCTTTTTTGTGCATAATTTTTATTTTTATTCTTAAATAAAAGTAGTAGTATTTTCATTATTTCTTTAATCTTTTGACTGGTCCTCCATGAATATATTGTTCTGTACTCGTTTTATTTTGACTGTCAATTAATCGAATTGAACCATTTTCCATATTTGGTTCCCTATGAAACCACTCTGGAGAATAATGAAACCAATTCATAATAATCGTTCGAATCGTAGTACCATGGGAAACAATGACAAGCGGATTACTATCATCTCTAAAAATCGTTTCTAGAAATTGTCTTGTTCTTAAGGCTACATCATAAGGGCTTTCTCCTTGAGGCAATTTCGCATAAAATTTTCCATCATTTTGCCAATAATTATCATAGAATTGAAACTCTTTTGGATATTGTTTTTTAATCAGTTCAATCTCTTTATCGCTAAATAAACCATATCGTTGTTCAATTAAGGTAATATCTTCTTTTACTTTTGTTATATTTAAATATTGATTTATAATTTCTGCTGTTTGTCTTGTTCTTTCATAAGGGCTAACCCATAATGTTGCCTGTGATAAATCGATTTTCTGCTCTTTTATATATTCTTGTAAAAAATGCCCTGCTTCTTTTGCTTGCCTTTTGCCCTTCTCTGATAAATACACTTTATGATCTGGTAATCCCAACTGATAATTCTCTTTTGTATTTTGTATGGATTCTCCATGTCGCACTAAAAATAATTTCATATCATCACCTATCTTATTTTTTCAATATCGAGTCTCCGTTTTTGTCTTGTTTTTTTAAATAAAATGAAAAGGCAGAAATTTTTCTGCTTTATACTGTTATTAAAATTCACAATTTTTCTGTTGCAAGATGCTTTATTATTTCTGCATTCAGAAATTCCAATACTACTAATTAACGATGCCTATCTAAATAAGCATTAAAAAGTAACGATTTTATCTTTGCATCATCCTTTGCTGTTTCTTTATTGATTATGTATGGATAGCAATCATCTTCTGTAATAACTAAATAGGTATCTTCTTCGATTCCTTCTCTTGGATTATTAATCGCAACAACTTTGTAATTACGATCGGATTCTGATTCAAATTGCATTATCAATTGAACATCACTTATGTAGCTTTCTGCACTTTCAGGACAATAATAAGTTAGTTTTTCTTTTCCATAGTCTACCGTATATTTCTTATGGCAATCTTGACATTCACATTCATATACCTTTCTCCAAGTCTTTTCATTTGTAGTTGCATTTTCTTCTACAGACTCCTTTTGTTCTACATGATGAATATCAAATTTAATATTAGATGACGAACAAAAAGGACATTGAATTGATTTTGTTATTTTCATATTTCTTTTCTCCTTTGCATATATATTACACTGTTTTTTATAAATTGCAATAAATTAGCAAGGATTTGTTGCGCTTTTTTTATAATATTGCTTTCCGTTTTTTGTACATTCTAATCCACTTTGATAAGTATATTGATTATTTTTTTTACGAACAATTACATAGGTTCCACTTCCACTACAGGTAACTCCATTTTCTCTAAAATCGCGAATTCCTGTTTTTGCTTGCAACTCTGCATAGGAAATTTTATAACAAGCATTTACTTCATTCCCAAACATATCAATTGCATTAGCATCCACATAAAGTTTGGCAGCGCTTTCTAACGATTGTTGATATGCTGTATACTTTTTTGTTCTATTATTCTTATATAATTGATCTAGTGAAGGAAAGGCCATTACCATAATAATTGCCATAATAGAAATAGAAACTAAAAGTTCTACTAAAGTAAAGCCTTTGTTATCTAACTTGTTTTGTTTTTTTCGTTCCTTTAATTCTCTTTTTATTTTCTTTACCTCCTCTTTTGATTTTAATATTAGTTTTTTGAAATCCAAAAATGTTTGATTATTTCTTAAATTAATATTAGGAAATGATTTTATTAGACGTGTTGTAAGATAAGAATGGCGTTGTAGTTTTTTACGTACTTCTTCACGAATCATGGCTGTAGCATCGCGAGCAGTATACTTATCAACATTATTTCGTAATTGAAAAATAATGTAAAAAGAAATCACAACATCAATGATAAATATTAAAAATAAACCACAAGAGAATATCATTAAAATATTAGGAGAGATTTTAAATAAAAGTTTCTCTAACAAAGGATGAATATAATATACTAAAATAATTCCAGCCAAACCAAATAATACTCCATTTTCTAAACAAATTCTCCCATTAATATTAAATTTGTGTTCAGAATAATCCCACCAACGTAAATGAAATATTTTTTCCATTAGATAACTAGTAAGATACTCTAATAAACAACAATAAAAACAACTCATAATAAATAATGCAAAAAAATCATTGCGATACGAATCTAAAATATAAATCATCATGATGGATCCTACTCCATAAATAGGAAGATAAGGTCCAATTAAAAATCCCCTATTAAAATTTATTTTTTTACTATATAGACTAACGGCAACTACTTCAACCAGATATCCCAATATAGAATAAATCAAAAAGATTAGAAATAAATAAAAAAAGGAATAAATCATATAACCACCTCAAAATTATTTTATAAAAAATAAGCAATACATAAGATAAAAATTCCTATTCCCATACCCAAATAACTTATTTTTTTATTTTTCGTTTCTTTTATTCTAGGGAAAAGTTCATCAAAAGCGATAAAAATAAGCATTCCTAATGTGATTGATAGTAAAATTCCTAAAACAAGAGAATGAATTGTTGTAATATTTAAAAAGAACATCAAAAGACCACCCAAAAAGGTAGAAAAAGAAACCAATGCCAAAACACCAAGTGTCTTTGCCATACTTTCGTTACTTTGATAAAAAGTAGCAGCAATCACCATGCCTAAAGGAACATTATGAAAGCCAATACCAAGAGTTACAGCAAGTCCTAAGGTAGCATCCGTAAGAATAGTAGAATATACTGCCATTCCTTCTATCATATTATGTAGTATTAAAGCACAAGAAGTGACAATTCCAATGTGTACTAAATTATTTTTTAATTCTTTTTTTGTCATTTTTTCTTCTTCATGGTCAGGAATAAATTGATCTAGTATTTTTAAAAGAACAAATCCTAATACAGTAAATAATAACAAGAAAAAAATATGATGAAGTCCAAATAATTCTATAATTTCTGGTAATAAATCTGTAACAATTAACATTAGGATAACACCAAATGCAAGGCCTAAAGAAAAGTCTACTACTTTTTGCTTTCTTTTTACTACAAAAGCAAGGAGTGCTCCTATCATAATAAATATTCCTAATAATAGTGTGGTGATTAGACCGATTCTTACTTGATTCATTCTATCCTCCTATGATAAGCCAAGCAATAACAATCATTGCTAGCGCAATTCGATATATCATAAATACTTTAAAATTATGATGATGTAAGTATTGTAATAAATATTTAATACAAATAAGACCAATCACGAAAGAGATAAATATTCCTAATATAAAGACTCCCGCATGAGAAAAAATAATATTCCAAGTCGTTTTTTTAATTAATTGTAAGAGGACGGCACCACATACGACAGGGGCACTTAAGTAAAAGGAAAATTTGGCAGCATCTTCACGATTAATTCCTAAAATGCGACCAGTCGCAATCGTCGTTCCACTACGAGAAAAACCAGGAATTAACGCAAAAATCTGACTACATCCAATGATAATTGCATCTTTTAAACGAATATCAGAAAGTTTTTTATTACTCTTACTATAGCGATCGGCTACATAAATAATCACACCCATCACTAGTAAAGCGATAGCAATTAAAAAATAATTTGTACGAATCCAATTTTCAATGGTATCTTCAAATAACACACCAACAATCGCAGCCGGAATCGTTGCGGCAATTAAATACCAAAACATTTTTCCCTCTTTATCTTTTGATCCTTTGGTCAGCCCTTTAGTAATCATAGTAATAAATTCGTGAAAGAAAAAGACAAAGATTGCTAATAAGGTACCTAAATGCAGAGCGACATCAAAAGAAAGCTCCATCGCATGGCCCATTTGTGCTCCAATTCCAAAAAGATCACGAAAAATAATTAAGTGCGCAGAAGAAGAAATTGGTAAAAACTCTGCGATTCCTTGAATAAAACCTAAAATAATAATAGAAAAAAAATCCATGTTATTCATCTCCTAACTTATTGCCAATGATGAGTCCTAATAACAAGAAGAAAATTCCAATCACAACTTGTAATACAGAAAATGAAATTCCTCCTAACTCATGAGACACCGATACTGGAATTGCAATAATACTCGCAAGAATAAATCCTAATACTCCAAAATATGTTTTTTTCTCATATTTTGCAAGAAGAAACTCAATTAACTTAGCTACTAAAATAATACCAATTACGACTCCTACTCCGAAAAATCCTAAAATCAGAACATTTTCTCCTAAATCTTGCAGATGAGCTAATTCTTTTATGGAGGATACAATTGGGAAATAATATCCTAAAAGCATTAATACTAAAGATCCACTTACTCCTGGAATAATCATCGTAGCGGCCGCAATCATTCCCACCAGCATTAATACAAGATAATTGATTAAATGTAAGTTTGAAAAATTTGCTTCTCGTAAACCACTACCAAATAATTCTTCAGAAAAAGCAAGAATCATCACTATTAGAAAAGTAAGAAATAAAATGATATAACTAGAAACTTTCTTACTTTCTTTTGTTCCTTTTACTTTTGATATTAAAAGTGGAAGTCCTCCAATTACAAGTCCCATAAAAAAGAGAGTCGTAGGAATAGGAAAATGATGAAAACTGTTATCAATAACTCCACTCATGGTAAGAATAGAAATTCCCATACCAAGAAACACAGGAAGTAAAAATTTTAAATTTTCTTTTATTTTTGAAAAGAAATGACTAATTGCCCCAATAAAATTTTCATAGATTCCTAATGTTAAAGCCAGTGTTCCTCCACTGACACCTGGAATGATATTGGCAATTCCCATAATGAAACCTTTGATTGCTAATATGAATGCATTTTTCATAACTTTCCTCCTTAATTTTCAAAAATCTCCATAAATAATGGAACAATATGTTTTTTTCTAGAAATACATCCAGGAATAAAACTTCCTTCTTCCATATTTTCTTTTTCATAGGCAATATCTACAATATCTTTTCCCTTTGTATTATAAATAATATAACTACCATTTTGAATAATATCTGTGACATATAAAGCAACTAAAGAATAATTATTTGCCTCTCCTACTTCATCTAATACATGAATATATTCTGCTATATCTTTTTCTACTTCTTCAAAATTCATAGTAAAAAATTGTCCTATGGCAAATGTTTTCTCTTCTACCATATATAATTTAAAATCATTGTATAATACGTCTTCTTTTGTCATTCCTGTTAAGGAAGTTCCTGCTTTTAACATTTGCATTCCATATTCTTTATAATCTACTCCAGCAATTAAAGAAAGTTCGCATACAGCAATGCGGTCTTGCTTTGTTGCTGTTGGACTTCTTAAAATTAATGTGTCTGATAAAATTCCTGATAACATGGCACCCGCAATTTCTTTTGGTATTTCTATTTTTCTTTCTTGAAATAAAGTATAAATAATGGTACAGGTAGACCCTACTGCCATGTTTCTAAAATTAATGGGCATAGAAGTTGTTAAACTTCCTAAATTATGATGATCAATTATTTCTAAAATTTCCGCTTCTTCTAACCCTTCTACACTTTGTAATTTTTCATTATGATCAACTAAAATTACTTTTTTGGGATGTTTTTCATTTAAATCAGTAAGACGTAATAACCCTAGACAACGATTTTTCTTATCTACGATAGGATAATTGGTATGTTTTAATTTATTATTAATTTCTATCACATTGTCAACAAATTCTGTATTTTCAAATTTTGTGGGATTATAACTGCGAATCATTGTTTTAATATAATTTGTAAGTGTTACTAACCTTGCAATATGATATGAATCATAAGGAGTTCTTATGATATTAACTTTATTTTCCTTTGCTATTTTTAAATGTTTTTCTTTTATTTCTGCATTACCAGATAAAATAATTAATTTTACTTTGGATTCTACTGCATATTCAATAATACTATGACGATCTCCGACAATTAAAATCATATTTTTTTCTAGTTTAATATTTGTCATAAAAGTCGTACTACGATAAGAAGCCACTAGTAATTTTCCAATAATTTCATGATCATATTTTAAAATTTCTTCTCCCTTTAATACATGAATTAAATTATCATATGAAGTATATAAATCTTCAATATTATCATTAATAATATTACGAGATAAATCTTTGATTGTAATTAATCCTGTAAATTCTCCATTATCCTTTACCACAGGAAGTCCAGTAAGCCCTTCTTCTAACATATATTGATATCCCTTATAGATAGAATCTGTTTCTTTAATTAAAAAGTTCTTATGAAAATTAATATCTTTTAATTGCAATTTTACATCATTTAAAAACATTGGTTTTTGTAAATGAAAATAAGAAAGAGCATAATTTGTTTCTTTATTTGTTGTTCCTAAAATCCTAGGTTCTGTATTTTCTCCTAGTTCATTTTTTAAATATGATAATGCGATTGCAGACATCACAGAATCAGTATCTGGCTTCTTATGTCCAAAAATTAATACCTTGCCCATTTTTTTACCCCTTTCTTAAGAAATTATATCATATGAATGAAAAAAAGAGCAACTACATCTGTCTCTTTTTACTCATTTCTATTCATCTCTTATTAGTTTATTAAAAATGTTCGTTAATTTATAATATAAGGACTCCCTTCTGTTCCATTTCCTCCTGTAATAGAACTATCATTTTTCAAAGAAACAACAGGATATGCAGCAAGAGTATTAGAAACTCCGTCATTATCTATATTGTGAGAACCCCATATATCTTCTTCGGAAACATAATACCATGCTTCTCCAGGAGACATTAGCCAAATGCCGGAAGCCCAAGGAAAATATAAATAAGTATTTTCGTTATCATCACTCCCATTTACTCCCGCTAACATTGCCTCATCTACTGTTAATAATCCCGTTTTATATTTCACTCCTCCATTCGCAACAGTTAACTTATCTGTCTCTCTTGGACATGTTAAATTTGGAGTTCCATTTTGTAGTCTCCCCTCTCCTCCAAAAATAAGGGTAGTAAGTTTACCCTGAGGATCCCAACCTCCTTTTTGATAGATACTTCGATCATTACACCATTCTGTATCTTCTAGACTATCACTATAACTTGTCATATTGTTTTTGTACCATTCATTTTCAATATAATCTTTGATTGTTGAATTTGTTACATTTTTATCTAACATATTGGCTAGTGCATTCTCAATTTTCTCTCCGTTTTTTAATTCGATATAATATCCTGTTCCACTACCTCCGTCCGCTCCTAACAAATAAAAGTAATATCTTACAACACTACAAGTTAGACCATTAGCACAAGAATAATGATGGGTGTCATCTAAATTACCAGCAGAAATATTTGTCAGTGTATACTGTCCTCCACTATAACTCACATCACTTCCAAATAATACACCATCTGGATTTTTTTCAGAATTTATAGGATAGACCGTTCCATATTTGTATCCTACATAAGCAGGAGAATTATCACTCGTATTAAATGATAAAGCTTTAAAAGGAGGTTGTACAATACAACTCTTTCCATCGGTAGATGATTTTCCACTATAAATTAGTTTAATTCCACCAGTTTCGGTTGTTCTTACAATCTTCCAACAATAATTCGCAAATAAAACATAATTATTATCTACTGCTCCTCGGTAATAATAAATAGGATATTGTTGTTTCTCGGTTCCTGCTCTAATATATACTCCTTTGCCATTCGTATTAGAAGAAATTTCTTTAAAATTAATTCCTGTAGTACTCGATACATAAGTACTTTTTATATTATCCATAACTGCATTTTCTTTTACTTTATCATATAAAAAGAGTTTTTTCTCTATCACAACATCCCCTGTAATCTTAACACTAGC
>CANQFX010000033.1 GCA_947600015.1 uncultured Bacilli bacterium | reverse complement strand
CGCGCTAGTGGAAGTCCTATTGTAAAGGGAACAACATTAAAAGTAGTTGTGGCAAAAAAACCGACACCAAAACCAACTCCATTACCAGATGAGGATACGAATTCTGATTCTGATAGTTCTGCGGGCGAGGGAGAAACACCAGAGTAGAGAAGGAGAAAATATGCAAGGACAAATCGTCAAAAATATTAGTGATCTTTATTTTGTAAGTTGTGATGGATATGTCTATCCTTGTAAATGTCGAGGAATTTTTCGAAAGGAACATATTACCCCATTGGTAGGGGATTATGTTCTTTTCCATAAGGAGAAAAAATTAATAGAAAAAATTTTACCTCGGAAAAATGAATTTTATCGGCCCAAAGTCAGTAATATTGATCAGGCATTTTTAATTATGAGTTTAGTACATCCTGATTTTTCTTTTCATTTACTTGATAAATTTTTAGTATTAATGGAATTGCATAAAGTAAAACCTATTATTTGTATTACGAAAGAAGATATCACTTCAAAAGAGAAAGTTGCCTCAATCAAAGAACAATTGATGTATTATCGTTCGCTTGGGTATGAAGTGGTTTCTAATCAAGATATTGTTAAGATAAAGCAATTTATTCAAGGAAAAACAAGTGTATTTACGGGACAAACTGGTGCTGGGAAAAGTACACTTTTAAATCGGCTGAATCCAGAATGGAATTTAAAAACGGGAGAGGTTTCTTTGACTTTAGGGAGAGGAAAACATACAACTAGAGCAGTGGAATTATTAGAGGGCTTTGGAGGAAAAGTGATGGATACACCTGGCTTTTCAGCCTTAGATTTTTATTCTTATTCAAAAGAAGAAATTAAAGATGCATTTGTTGAATTCAAAAATTTTCCTTGTCCTTTCCATGATTGTTCTCATACAAAAGAGGAAAAATGTGGAGTAAAGGAAGCTGTTTTTGCGAATCATATTATGAAAAGTCGATATGAGAATTATTTAAATTTTATTGGGGAGGGAAAAAATGAAAATTAGTGCATCTTTTTTAACTAGTAAAAATCCAGCGTATGATTTAAAAAAATTAAATGATACCGATGTAGATTATATTCATGTAGATATTATGGATGGGAAATTTGTTAAGAATAAAACTATGCCTTATCGGGAGATGAAAACCATTTATAAATATACTTCAAAGCGATTAGATGTTCATTTAATGGTAGAAAATCCTATGAAGTATATACCTTTATATGCGGAGTTAAATACGGAATATCTTTCTTTTCATGTAGAAGCAGATTGTGATACGGAAAGAGCGCTTCGTTTTATTCGTGAATATTCCATTAAAGCGGGACTGGCCATTTCTCCAAATACTCCTGTTTCCGATCTGATTCCTTATCTTCCTTATCTTGATATGGTATTAGTGATGGGTGTAGAGCCAGGAAAGGGTGGTCAAGAATTTATTGAAGAAACAGCAGATAGAATCAAAGAATTAAAAGGGCTTTTCAAAGAATATCATGCTTCTATTGTAATTAATGTCGATGGAGGAATTAATGAAAGCACTGCAAAAATGTGTCAAGATGCTGATATTTTGACTTCAGGAAACTATATTATTTCTTCTAACGATTTTCAGGAAAAAATATCTAGTTTAAGAGGTTAGTTTATGTTATAATGGAAATAGAATAGGAAGTGGGTATATGAATCCAAGTCAAAATGAAAATCAAAATCAAGAAAATATTGAACTTTTAACGGAATCTTCTACTACTACAAATCAAAGTGCTACTCCTACAACACAAGGACAAACGCCTGTTATGGGGCAAGTAGTACCTCCGGTGGCACAACAACCAGTGGTAGAAAAATCGGTATCAACTCCAGTGACACCTACAGTTCATAGTGGGAATGCAAATGGGGCAGTTAATGGTGGAAATAATCAGACTCCTCCTCCTATGAGGGAAGTTACAATTCAAAATAAGCCTCCAGGAAAATTTCGCTACTTTATGCTTATCGTATTATTTGTTGGATTGATTGCTATGGTTTGGTTTTTACCAGAAATTAGTAGTTATTTATCTGTTCTGAAAAGTGAAAGAGAAAATCCCAAGGAAGAGATTACTAGTGGTGTTTTGCGCTGTGAATTAATGCGCTCTACGGATAATTTTGATTATGAATATTCTAGTGCTTTTTCTTTCACAGACAAAAAATTGTATAAACTTGTTTATAAAACAGAAACGAGAGGCAGTGCTATGTCAGATGAGGATACTTTATCTGAGTTAAATACAAAATGTGAAACATTGTCTAGTTCTGCAAAGCAATTAGATGGGGTTTCTGTTAGTTGTGAGTTTTCCTCTGGCAGTGTGCGAGAGAGTCAGACATTTTCTTATCGTGAATTAAATATGGAAAAAGTCACGGCCGCATATACAGAAGCAGGAGGAGTTTATCCAGAATTTGAGTTAGATCAAGATATTGATATGATTGAAAGAAATATGAAGGCATCTGGATACACTTGTGAACGCAGCAAATAACTTTACGTCAATAAATTTCCAATTTATGTAAAACGTTGTAAACTCTTTGTAAATATGGTACACTTATATTTACAAGGAGTTTTTTATGAAATATGTAGTTTATATTGTAAATGGGTTACTTGTTCTTTTTATTCCCATTGTATTTATTATGACACCAGTAAAAAAGCAAGTACCAAAAACAATTCAGAAAAATATATTAGTGAAACAGTTAAAAAGTGGGTCCATTCGTACCTTAGAAAAGCAAAATGTAGAAGAGATTCATGAAAAATTGGTAGAATTAGAAGAAAAAGAAACAAAAGAAAAAGAAGATACAAAGGAAGTTCTTGCGGTAAAAGAAGAAATAGCAACAAGCATAGAAGAAAAAACGGAAGAATGTGTAGAAGAAGAAAACAAAACAATAGAAGAGGTTCCAAAAGAAGAAAAAAAAGAAGAAGTATTGGAATCACTCAATGGTAAAATGAGTGGATATGGGCCAGACTGTATTGGATGCAGTGGTTATCTTGCGAGTGGTCGTTATGTTGGCAATGGAAATATTTATTATCCAGATTCTACTTATGGAACAGTAAGAATTTTAGCAGGAGATTCTAAATATGCTTTTGGTACCATTGTACGTGTAAAAAATTCTAATATTGGCACTTTTTTAGGAATTATTTTAGACCGTGGTGGTTCGATTGGAATTGGAAAAGCGTTCCTTTTTGATTTGCTATATTCTTCTGAAGCCATGGCTGCAAAAGACGAAGTTTCTTATCACGCGACATTTGAAATATTACGATATGGATATTAAAGGAATTCTTTTCCTTTTTTTCTTTTTTTGGTATGATATAGGAAAAAGGAAAGGGTGTGTTTTATGGGACAAGATATTAAAGTAAAGACAGATGATTTCAATTTTAAATTTCGCGTTTCTGGAATTGTAATTAAGAATGGGAAGATTTTAGTAGTAGATATGGATGATAGTGGTTTTTATTGTTTACCAGGGGGTTATGTAGAACTTGGTGAAACAACAGAAGAAGCAGTACAAAGAGAATTGAGAGAAGAAACGGGAAGTGAAGTAAAAGTAAAAAAATATTTGGGGGTACTTGAAAATTATTTTATCAATAAATATGGTAGAAAGATGCATGAAATTTCATTTTATTATTTATTAGAATTTGTGGATTCTAATATACAGACCGAAGATTTTATGCGAATTGAAAATGATAAAGGGTATCATATTAAATTAAATTTTTATTGGATTGATTTAGATGCTATTGATCCAAATATGGTAAAGCCAGAAGTTTTAGTGCCTTATTTACAAAAAGAAGAGTTAGAATTTGGACATCTTATTTATAACACGTTAGATTGATAGGAGTAAAATTATGGAAATAGAGAAATTGGATTTAGATTTATTTCGTATTTTTTATATTGTATATCAAGCAGGAAGTTTTTCTAAGGCGGCAGATTTATTAGGAATTACACAACCAAGTATTAGCTATAGTATAAAAAAGTTAGAAACGGTTTTAGAAATAAAATTATTTGAAAGAAATGGATATGGCTTAGTTTTAACATCAGAGGCAGAAAAACTATTACCTTATATTGAAACTGCTATTATGACAATTAGCAATGGAACAAAGCAGATATGTAATATTTTAGAACTAAAACAAGGAAAGGTAACCATTGGTATTCCAGCACATATTGGTGTGTTTATGTTAACAAATATTTTAAAAAAGTTTAATGAAAAATATCCTAAAATTAGAATAAAAGTAATTAATAAACCAACGAAAGATTTAGTACATTTACTAAATAATAATGAATTAGATTTTATTATTGATTCTTCACCATTTGATGTTAGTATGAATCATTTAGAGATTTTCAAAATTTCAGAAGAAAAGTGTTATTTTGCTTGCCATAAAAATAGAACAGAGTTGTTGAATAAGAAGATAGATGTTGTAGATTTAAATAACTTTCCTATCATAGTTCCTTCCACTACTTCAGGAACTATGAAGGAGTTTAGCAAAGTTTTAAAAAAAAATAATTTAAGGTTTGATTTTGATTTTGAAATAACTACAAGTGAAATGATTGCGATGATGTTAGAAAATGATATGGGTGTTGGGTTGTTGTTTGAGAAGACAATTAATATTTATCCTAGTTTAAGGAAAATAGATTTAAATATAAACTTGCCAATATTTGATGTCTTTCTTATTTACAAACAAAAGCATTTAACTGTAACAGCAAAAAAAATGATTAATTTTATTTTGGAAAATAAGTTATAAAAAAATTTTATACCATTTATAAAGAGTATATCATTGTAAGTCTTTATTTTATAATATATACTTTTTTTATGGAGGAAATATGAAATTTAATATTGGATGGGGCCTTACTAATACCTGTAATATGAATTGTCAATTTTGTTATAGTAAGGATACTAGAAAAAAAAGTAAAGAGGCAACCATAGAAGATTGGAAAAAGTTCATTGATCAGAATTACTCTTATATAGATTCTATTAATTATGGAACTGGAGAAAATGCTTTAAACAGAGATTTTTTTACATTCATTAATTATGTTAGGACGAAATATCCTAAAATTAAGCAGGCACTTACTTCCAATGGATATATCTATGAAGCTGTTTCAAAAAAACCGGAAAATTATGAGATTTATAAACGTTGTATCGATGAAGTAGATATTTCGTTGGATTTCTTTGATAGAAAAAAACATAATAGTTTTAGAGGGCAGGAACAGGCCTATGATTGTGCTTTAAATGCATTGGAGATGTTATACAAAGATAAAAAACCGACTACTATTGTATTTGTTGGTTTTAATGAAACATTAACCGTTGATAATATTGATGGTCTTTTCCTTTTAGCAAAAAAATATAATTGTCTTTTGCGGATGAATATTTATAGACCTGTTAGTGAATCAAGTGAAACTAATCATCGCTTTATCTTAGATTATAAAATTTTAAATGATAGTTTAAAATATATATATGAAAAATATGAAATTGTGGCATTGAATGATATTTTATTAGGAAATATTTATTCCAAAAATTCTCATATTATTGAAAATACAGGGGTAGATAGTATTAGAATCTTGCCTGATGGGAGTATTTGTCCTTCTACCTATTTAATTACTGAACAATATAAAAATAAATATAATATATATCAGGATTATGTATTAAAAAATATTTCTTTTGGGGAATTTGTAAATGCAAAGATTCCTTTGGCTTGTTTGAATTGTACAATAAAAGAAAAATGCAAGGGTGGCGTTTACGATCGAAGAATATTATGGTATGGAAGTTTATCTCATAGAGATCCTTATTGTCCTTTTGAAAATAATGATCAATTCGTTCAGTATAATTATCATTTTTCTAAGGAAAAACGCTTATCTGTTCATGATGGATATTTGCCAACAATGTTTTTCAGTAATAAAAGGAGCAAGAAATAAAATGAAGCCAAGAATTGCAATTATTATGAGAGATGATGAAATCATTAAAAAATTTAATTTAAAAAGAATTACAGTTAATACTTCTTATGGGCCTGTACATAGATGTTATGAGGGTGTTATTTATGGTGTTTCTGTTTTAATTATTTATGGTAGATTTAATGGAGAAAAAGTTCCATCAAGTGAAATAAATTTTCAACAAACAATTGAAGTGGTAAAAAATAAAAATATTAATAAATTGATTGGTACTTTTGTTGTTGGTGGAATTCATCCTAATATGCCACAGGGTAGTGTTTATGTTTTAGGTGATATTGTGGGGATGGGAAATTATCATATCCACTGGAATCAAAATGTACCATTTCATAATGCAGAAATGTATGAGCCATTTTGTCCTATGTTGACAGAAAAACTATGTGAAGCGAGCAGAAAAATGCCATTTTCAGTAAAGGAAAATGCCACTTATGTTTCGTTCAATGGTTATCCAAGAATTGAAACGAAAAAAGAATTAGAATTTTATCATAGGCAAGGTTGGGATATTGTAGGACAAACTTGTGATCCGGAAGCAACAATGGCTAGAATAAATCAAATTTGTTATGCTGCAGTAGCAGTTCAAATTGATGATCCTACCACAAGAGAAGAGTATATTTTATCACTAAAAAAGAACGAAAAACATCAAGCATATGTAGAATCAATAAAATCATGTAGGAAAAGAACGAGTCAAATTGTATTACAATTTTTAAAAGATTATCAGGAGGAGGCATGTCCTAGTTGTAAAAAAATGTCTAGAAAAAATAATAATTTTAGAGAATTTCCAGATTATTTTTATGAGTAAAAAGAAAGGATTTAATTGTTAAAATTAATTTAGGTGAAAATATGAAAGTTTTTATTGCTACTCCGTATACACAGTTTTGTGATGATAATAATTTGTTGAAAAAAGAATATTTATATTTTTTTAATAAATTAGTAAAAGAATTGAAAGCAAATAAAATTGATTATTTTTTGGCTTTAGAAAGAGAAGCGTGGGGAAAAAATTATTTAGCAGATATAGAAAGCACAAGGGTGGATTATGATGCAGTTGTAAATTGTGATATTGTATGTGCCATTCCGGGATTTCCTCATTCTGGTGGAGTGCATGTGGAATGTGGTTGGGCCTCTGCAAATAAAAAAAAGATTAATTTATTTTTGGAATGTAATAAAGAATATAGTCCTATGATCACTGGATTATCTGCTATTAGTGAAGTAAAATATTATTATTATGAAGGTTTAAATGACAATTTAATTATGCAAATTGTAGATTGTATAAAGAAGGAAAAAGAAAAATATGATGAATAAAATAACGTTGAAAATTTCTCAATATGCAACAATTGATATTTATACTGATATTCCGAGTGTAGTACATTGGTTTTCTAATGATTCTTCCAAAATAAAAAAGACAATTCCTATTACGGAGATCAAAATGGAAATAGTAGATAAAATTGATGCAAGTACAAATTGTTTTCTTTTAATGAATGGGAAAAAGAAATTTTTAGATTTTGATAAGGAGTCGAATATTGCTCAAGCTGTGAGTGCAGAGGAAACATTAAGATTTCCTGATTTGGTTTATATTCTCTTAAGTATGTTTTCTAATATTCTAAAAAATCAAAATAAGTATTTCATTCATAGTTCTGTATTAAAATATAATCAAGATAGTTCTATTATGCTAATTGGTGATGCAAATTCAGGAAAGACCTCTTTAGCATATCAATTTATGAAGAATTATCATTACCCTTTAATTTCTAATGATCATGTTTTAGTAGGTTTTGAAGATAAACATCTTGTAACATATGGTGGAACAAAAGAAATGGAAATGCGAGGAGGAATGATAAAGCATTCTTTTCCAGAACTTCATACTTATATTTCAACAGATGAATCAGATGAAAAATTATGGGAACAAAAGATAATTATTAATGATTATTTATTAAAACAAGGATATCAATTCGATGATTATAGCATTATTACAGATATATATCAGATTTCTACAGTAAAGGGTGCTCATTCTTTTATTAAGACAAAAGAAAAATTAGATCAATTATTGTATTTATATGAACAAATGACTAGGGTATTGAAAAATAATTATGGGTTAATTACTGGATTTTCTTATCCTATGCCTTCTTTAGAAACAGAAGAAAATTTAATTGACTTATATAATAAAATTAGTCATATTCTGCCTAGTATTAATGTCTATATTGCAAAAGGTAGCATAGAAGAATTGCCAAAGGAAATGGTGAAAAAACATGTCTTGTAAAAAAATATTTTTAATTACTTTATCTCCAAAAACACATAGAACATCGGAAGAAAATTTAGGAATTGAATATTTAAAATCTAGTTTGGAAGAAAAAGGGTATTATGTAGAAATTATCGATGCTTGGCTTAATCATTTAGAGGTTGACTCTGTTTATCATAAATTAATGCTAGACAGGCATAATATTTTGTTTATTGGATTATCTTCTTATATGTCAAATACAAAGCCAACAATTGAATTAATTAGCAAATTGAAAAAAAATGCAGAAGAGATTCCTATTGTTTGTGGAGGTTTTGGGCCTACTTTTTATCCAAAAGAATATTTAGATAATGGAGCAGATTATGTAATTCGAGGAGAAGGAGAAGTTGCAATTTGCGAGTTAGCTAAGAAAATTGAATCTCAGGAAGAACCTATAGGAGTTTGTAATGTCAGTTATCGAAAGAATAATGCATTAATTCATAATAATATGTCTGAATTGATTGCAAATCTTGATGTTTTTCCATTTCCAAGTAGAGATAACTTAGATGTAGTATTAAAAAATAAGGCTACGGTCAATATGGTTAGTTCTAGAGGCTGTTCTGGAAATTGTGAATTTTGTTCTGTTATTTCATTTTTTCGTCTATCAAATGGAAAAGTATGGCGCACTCGAAGTATTAAAAATATTGTAGATGAATTGGAATTCCTTCAAAAACGGGGAGTAACACATGTGAAAATGGTGGATGATTCTTTTATTGATGGAATTAGGGATGATAATTGGTGTGAAGAATTTGCTCAAGAAATCGAGAAACGACAAATAAAGATTAAATTAAGAGGGCAAATTCGTGCAGATAAAGTGACAGAGGGAGTATTATCTAATTTGAAACGTGCCGGTTTTTTCTCCTTTGCTTGTGGTATTGAAAATGGGTCTATAACAGCATTATCTAGGATGAATAAAAAGGCTACGCTAAAGGATAATGAAAATGCCTTAGATCTTTTCAAAAAATATGATTATTTAGTACAAATGGGATTTATATTATTTGACCGAGATACTACAATACAAGAGTTGGAAGATAACTATAGGTTTCTTAAGAAATATGATTTTGCAGTTACGAAGGGAATTTTTTCAGAAATGTATTCTGCAGAAGGAACTCCATTAAATTCTCGGCTTAAAAAAGAACATAAATTAACACAAGGTGATTTCCTTTCATATAATAATAAATATGTAATTAATGATTGTAAGGCAGGTATTGTTTATGAGGCTTTAAAAATATGGCATAGAAGTCATAGTGAAATATATGATATGACCATTGATCCCTTAACTGCACCGAAAGCAATTTCTCAAAAAGATAGTGAGGCATTTTATTATTATGCGATGCAATTGAAAATGGAAGATTTGAAGTTGTTTAGAAAAGTATTGGATTTATCCTATTATAATATAAAAGAGATTATTCCTTTTGTATTACAAGAAATGGAAAGTAAACAGTATTTTTACCATGAAATATCTTCAGAGGTAAAGAAAGTATATCAAAAGTCAGGATTAGATTATGTCGCTAATAAGAATCCATTTATTTAATAGGATGTTGTAGAATTAGAATAATAATGATATAATAAAACAAATTAATTTAATAGTGATAATAAGGAGTTGAATATGAAAGAAAAATATACTAATGCAAAAGATTTTTTAGGAAAAGAAGTAGAAGTGACGATTGACCGTACATTGGGGAGTAAACATCCTAAACATGGGTTTGTTTATTTATTGAATTATGGTTATATTGAAGGGACAATGAGTCCAGATGGTGAAGAATTGGATGCTTATGTAGTGGGAAGTTTTGATCCTATTGAAAAGTTTCAAGGAAAGGTAATTGCTTATATTCATAGAACAAATGATGATGATGATAAATTAGTTGTTGCACCAATTGGAAAAGACTATTCAGATGAACAAATCATTGCATTAACAGAATTTCAAGAGCGTTTTTTTCATTCGGTGATTGTGCGTAATTAATTACAGTAGGAGGTTACTATGGTTGAAGAAAAGGAAAGATTGGAAATTACAAAAAAACAGTTTCAAGAAGTGATTGAAGATTTAGAATTGACAATTCAGGCTTTGAATCGAAGACAAATGATGGATCCTGATGCGTTATATGCATTAATTAAACAATATGAAAATAAATTACGAATTGTAAAAGAAAGTTTAAATAAGCCATATTTTGCTAGGATTGATTTTGATGATGCCATGCAAAAAGTAAAAGATGTTTGTTATATTGGTAAAGTTGGAGTATCTGATGTGGACAAAAATATTATTACAGTAGACTGGAGAGCACCTATTGCTTCTTTATATTATGATAGCAATATAGGACCTGCATCTTACCAAGCACCAGAAGGGATAATCCAAGGGGAATTAACACTAAAAAGACAATATGATATTGAGCATGGAAAGTTAATATCTTATAATGATGTTGATACAGTATCTAATGATGAGATATTAAGACCTTATTTAGGAGTAAATGCAGATAATCGTTTAAAAAATATTGTTAGTTCTATCCAACAAGAACAAAATACAATTATTCGGAAAGATTTATTTCATAATTTAGTAATTCAAGGGGTTGCAGGTTCTGGAAAAACGACTGTTGCCTTACATCGAATTGCTTATTTAGCTTATAATTATCGCGATAAGATTAAATCAAATCAATATTTAGTCATTGGTCCAAATAAATTCTTTATTAATTATATTTCGTCTGTATTACCTGATTTGGATGTTACTGATGTTCCACAATGGACTTATGAAGAATTTGTTAAAGATTTTTTGAATGAAGAATTTGTAATAGAAGATTATGGTAGAATGGGAAAAGAAATTAATCTTAATAAATTTAAATTATCTATGGAATATAAAAAATGTATTGATTCTTATGTGGATTATTTAGATGAACAAGAAGTTTTACCAAATAAAGATTTTGATGTAAAAGGGTTTAAAATTCTTCCAAAAGAAGTCATTCAACAAATTTATCGAGAAATTGAGAATACTTATTATCCAAATTTAGAAGCTAAAATTGAACGTTTAGTTTTGCTTCTTTCTTCTTATTTGAAAGATCAACAAGAAAAGGTATTAAGTTCTTTTATGGCACAGTATAATATGATGGTAGATCAGGTAGAAACACAAAAAGAAAAGAGTACTTTGTTAAAGAATTATGAAACCCTTAAGAAAGAGTTAACGGGAAGTGGATGTAGTGCTAGTTTACGAAAATATCTTAATTTTAAGAATAAAAAAATTACTACTTTATATAGTGATTTCTTAAAAAATATTGATTCCTATGTAGATAAAGAAATTGCTAATGAGATTAAAAAGTATCAATCAAAGAAAAGAAATACTTATGTTATTGAGGATTTGGCAGGATTATTATATTTAGGATATAAAGTAAAAGAGTCTAAAGAATTTAAAAAGTATCGTCATACGGTAATTGATGAGGCTCAAGATTATGGGGAATTTAACTTTTATGCATTGAAGCAAGTACTATCTGCTAGTAGTTTTAGTGTATTTGGGGATTTAGCACAATCCATTTATGATTATAGAAGTATTAATTGTTGGGAAGATGCAATCAATCAAGGATTTGATGGAGATTGTAGTTTAGAATATTTACGGAAAAGTTACCGAACGACGATTGAGATTATGAATTCTGCTAATGAAGTATTAAGACAAATTGGGTTGGCAACGGCAGAGCCAGTGATAAGACATGGAGAAGATGTAAAATTTATCAAAATTGACAAAGATTATTATAGTCAATTGCTAAATCATGTTCAGCAGATGGAAAAGAAGAAATATGATTCCATTGCTTTAATTAGTAGGGATGAAGAAGAAGCTCATAAAATAAAAGAAGAATTAAAAAAATTAGGAAAAGAAATAGAAGAGATTACTTTTGAAAATCAGGCATATCATGGAGGAATTTGTTCCGTTTCTAGTGCTTTAGCAAAAGGATTGGAATTTGATGCAGTTATTGTTACTGATGCCTCAGAACAAAAATATCAATCTAGTGATACGACAGATATGAAGAATTTATACGTCAGTATGACTAGACCATTGCATGAATTGGAGATATTTTACCAAGATATATTAACTCAACCATTACAGAAATGTTTGAAAAAATAAAAAGATTGAATTTTAAAGGAAAATAGAGTAGAATGTTATTAGGAAGCAGTATTTAAGAAAACATATTTTCTTTTATACTGCTTTTATCATAAAAAACTTGCAAAATTACCAAAATATGTTAGAATATGAAAAACCAAGGGGGATGTTTATGAAACAATTAGATGTGAATGAAGAAAAATTAAGAGACTTATATTTAAGAAATTTGGCAATAGGAAAAATTCAGGGACCACCTACAGGGAAAACTTCTCAAGATAAAGTATGGCTACAATATTATACGGAAGAACAAATTATAAATACAGAAGTTCCCCAAATTAGCATTTATGATTATATGATGCGAAATAATAGAGCAGATTTAGATAGTATTGCACTATATTATTTTGGTAAGAAAATTACTTATAGGCAATTAGATAATCAAATTAATTCCTTTGCTCAAGCTGTTCTAGACAGTGGTATACAATCAGGAGACATTGTGACAATTTGTATGCCTAACACCCCAGAAGCAGTCATTGCGTTTTACGGATTAAATAAAATTGGTGTTGTTGCTAATATGATTCATCCTTTATCTGCGGAAAATGAAATTAAAGATTTTTTAAATGAAGCAGATTCTAAATTATTATTAACAATTGATAGTTCTTTAGATAAGATTGTAAATATTATCGATAATACAAAAGTAGAGAAAGCAATTGTAGTTTCACCCAGTAACTCTATGCCTAATGTTATGAAAATTGGTTATCAATTAAAGTTTGGTAAAATAAAGTTACCGAGTAATGAGCGTTTTATAAGCTGGAATAAATTTATTCATAGTTATACAAAACAAGCAGTAATAGAGGATATTGAATTTCAAAAAAATTCTCCTTCTGTTTTATTACATACGGGAGGAACTACGGGTAAATCTAAAGCAGCTTTATTGGTTAATGAAAATTTTAATTCTATGGTTGAACAATTTAAAAGTAATACTGCTAATTTTGATAGAGGAGATAAAATGTTAACTATTATGCCTGTTTTTCATGGGTTTGGATTATGTAGTTCTATACATTTACTACTTTCTTTGGGGGTTGG
>CANQFX010000032.1 GCA_947600015.1 uncultured Bacilli bacterium | reverse complement strand
AATGGTTTGGATTTGATGTTGCGAAACTTACCGCTGTTGGTAAAAATAGTTATGAAAGAACATTTACTATAAGTTGGCAGGATGCAGAGCATCAACCACAAGAACAAAAGTTTACTCTTGTAGTAATTCCATCTACTGTTACTTTATTAAAAATGAGTCAACCATCTGTAGAAGATTGGAATGAGGAACACTATTTAGAGAATACAAGTCAAATAAAACTTACTTATCATTTAGTATATGAAAATGAAGAACTTCCTATGGGAGCAGGTACCTATTTTTATTTAGATAAGACGGGTGCTGCTGGTCAACTTGCAACTAGATTAAACTTACTTCAAGAAGAAATTGATTCAAAATATGCTGTTGCAGGATATTATACCGACTTGACAATGACTACTGAGTTTGATGTTACAACCATTACTGGAAATGAAGGAGACATCTATATTAAATTAGTTAATGCGAAGGGTGTTGAAGAAAGAGAAGAGGAAACAACGTCAGGTGCAAAAAATCCAAATACAGCAGATATTAATATGGGATTATTACTTGGATTAATTACTATTAGTGGTATTGGTACTGCATATACAATTAAAAAAAGAAAATTTAATTAATTTGTAATAGGTAATAAAAGAGGAAGCAAGATTCCTCTTTTTTATGCTTGACATATGACAGGTTGTCATATATAATGGAAGAGCATGCAAGTTAAAAATAACAAACAAGGAGGTCTTCTATGCCTACTTCTACTTTTTTTCGATTAGATAAAGAAAAACAAAAAAAATTATTAGACTGTGCGAAAGAGGAATTCAGTAGAATTCCGTATCCAGAAGTATCTATTAATCAAATTATTATGAATGCACATATTCCTAGGGGTAGTTTTTATATGTATTTTCAAGATAAAGAAGATTTATTCTTATATATGATTGAACTATATCAACAAAAATTAAATTCTCTTGTGAAAGATATTATTACTCAATATCATGGGGATTTGCGAAAGTCTTTTTTAAATCTTTATGATACAATGCTAGATCAGATGGTTTCAGAAGAAAATCAAGGAATGTTTAGAAATATTTTTCTCTTCTTTCACTGGAAAAAAGAAAAATTTATCGATTCTGGCCATCAATTATTTCATTTTGTAGAAGAAAAGGTAGACTCTACTAATATAAAAATAAAAGATTTAGAATTTGTTTTCAATATGTTAGTACACACATTATTTATATCACTTGCAGAAACCATTAAAAATAATGATGGTGAAAACAAAAAAGAAAAATATATTCAAAAAATAGACATAATATGTTATGGGATATATAAGGAGGTAAAACATGTTAAAAATATTTAGTTATTTAAAAAGTTCCTTTTTTTCAATTATTATCATTATTGCATTATTGATAGGGCAAGCCGTATTAGATTTGACTTTACCTGATTATACTTCAAAAATTGTTAATGTGGGGGTACAACAGGCAGGAATTGAAGATGCTGCCATTGAAAAAATAGGAGAAACTAGTTTTCAGCAAATTCTTTTATTTTTAAATCAAAAAGATCAAAAATATATCAATGAGAATTATCAAAAAAAGGATACTTATAAAGGAGAAAGTATTTATTATTTAAAAAAAGGGACTAATCGGGATAAAATTAGTAATATATTAGATGATCCAATGACTTTAATTCTTTTTTTATCTCAGGAACAATCTAATTCCCAAATAAAAACATCAGATTTTCATATTCCAGAGGGAATGGACATCTATCAAGTTTTACAAATGATGTCTCCCGAAGAACATGATGAAATATTAAAACAAATCAAAAGTAAGATGAAAGAATATCCAGATATGATTATTGAACAAGCGGCAGTTAGTTTTGTAAAGACAGAATATCAACGTATTGGAGTCGATGTAGATAAAATTCAAACAAATTATATTATTCGAGTAGGATTTATTATGTTAGCGATTGCGCTTGCGGCTATGTTTGATGGAATTTTAGTGGTGTTTATTGGATCTAGGATGGCAGCACGTCTTTCTAAAACACTACGAAAAAAGGTATTTAAAAAAGTGGTTGGTTTTTCTAAAAATGAAATGAAGAAATTTGGTGCTGCTTCTTTAATTACTAGAACAACCAATGATATTCAACAAGTACAAATGGTAATTGTTTTCTTACTTCGGGTTGTGTTCTATGCTCCAATTATTGGAATTGGTGGAGTAATTAAGGCAATGCATACAAATTCTTCTATGACTTATATTATTGGTGTTGCGGTTGCAGCGATTTTAGGAGTAGTAATCACATTATTTATTGTCGCAATGCCTAAGTTTATTCGAATTCAAAAGTTAATTGATAAATTAAATTTAGTGACTCGAGAGATTTTATCTGGACTTCCTGTAATTCGTGCTTTTTCCAATGAGAAACATGAAGAAGAGCGTTTTGAAGATGCCAATAAAAAATTAACAAAAGTAAACTTATTTGTAAATCGTACGATGAGTTTTATGATGCCTATTATGATGTTAATTATGAATTTTGTTGCTTTAGCCTTAGTATATAAAGGAGCCATTGGTGTAGATAATGGTAGTATGCAAGTAGGGGATATTATGGCCTATATCCAATATACGATGCAAATTATTATGGCATTCTTAATGATTTCTATGATGTCTATTATGCTGCCAAGAGCAAATGTTGCGGCAAAAAGAATTGTGGAAGTAATTGATACTAAAAATACAATTTATAATGCTTCCAAATTAAAAGAATTTGATTCTACGAAAAGAGGGCAAGTGGAATTCAAAAATGTATCTTTTCGCTATCCTGATGCCTCATATGATGTAATTACTGATATCAGTTTTACAGCAAATCCTGGAGAAGTAACTGCCTTTATTGGTTCTACTGGTTCTGGTAAGTCAACATTAATCAATTTATTACCACGATTTTATGATGTTACAGGAGGAGAAATTACGGTAGATGGAGTAAATATTAAAGACGTAGATATTAAGGAATTAAGAGAAAAAATTGGATTTGTTCCTCAAAAAGGAGTATTATTTACTGGTACTATTTCGGAAAATATTAAATATGGAAATGAAAAAATTTCTAATCAAAAAGTAAAACAGGCATTAGATATTGCACAAGCAAGTGAATTTGTAGAAAAACTTGAGGGTCAAGAAAATTATTTTATTGCGCAAGGTGGTAGTAATGTTTCGGGAGGACAGAAACAACGACTTTCTATTGCGCGGGCGATTGCGAAAGATCCTGATATTTATGTGTTTGATGATTCTTTTTCTGCCCTTGATTTTAAAACAGATGCTAAACTAAGAAAAGATTTGCAAAAAGTGACTAAAAATAAAACTGTATTAATTGTTGCACAAAGAATCTCTACCATTATGAATGCAGATAAAATAGTAGTACTAAATGAGGGGAATGTAGTAGGCATTGGAACTCATAAAGACTTACTTGAGTCTTGTCAAATCTACAAAGAAATTGCTTTATCACAGTTAAGTAAGGAGGAATTGAATCATGGCTAATATGAATCACGGACCAAGGGCAAGAATGCCCCAAGAACATGCCAAAAACTTTAAAAAAACTTTGTTTGAATTGCTTTCTTATTTAAAAAATTATAAAGTTGCCATGGCCTTTGTTGTTTTATTTGCTATTTGTTCTACGATTTTTACTATTATTGGTCCTAAAATTTTAGGAAATATCACTACAGAGATATTTCGTGGATTAATGCAAAAAATTTCTAATCAAGGAGGAATCAATTTTACTTATATTAGAAATACTTCACTTCTACTTGTTATTTTATATATAATTAGTGCCATATGTGGAGGAATTCAAGGTGTAATTATGGGTGGAGTATCTAATGATATATCCTATCGTTTAAGAAATCAATTAAGTAGTAAAATTAATCGTTTACCAATGAAATATTTTGATACGAAAACACATGGAGAAGTTTTATCTATTATAACGAATGATGTTGATATGTTATCGCAATGTTTAAATCAATCTATTACGACGATTATTACGGGAATTGCAACGATTATAGGAATTATAATTATGATGATTTCTATTAATATTCCTATGACAATTGCCGCTATTTTAATTATTCCGTTTTGTATGCTTATATTAGGTAAAGTAGTAAAATCGAGTCAAAAATACTTTTCTATGCAACAAGAATTTTTAGGTCATATGAATGGTCATGTAGAAGAAATTTATGGTGGCCATGATATTGTTAAAGCATTTAACGGAGAAGAAAATGCAATTGAAAAATTTAATTCCATTAATCGTACCTTGTATCAAAGTGCATGGAAAAGTCAATTTTTATCTACCATGATGCATCCTATTATGCAATTTATTGGTAATTTAGGATATGTAGTAATCTCTATTTTAGGAGGTTATATGGTCATCAAAGATAAAATTGAAGTAGGAGAGATTCAATCTTTTACCCAATATGTAAGAAACTTTACACAACAAATTAATCAATTATCTCAAGTAATGAATACCATTCAATCTGCGATTGCGGCGAGTGAACGAATTTTTGATTTCTTAAAACTAGAGGAGGAAACAGAAGTTAAAAAAGAAAAATTATCTATAGAAGATATTCAAGGAAATATTGAGTTTTCACATGTAAATTTTGCTTATCAAGAGGATAAGACCATTATTCATGATTTTTCTGCCAAAATTAAGGATGGACAAAAAATTGCTATTGTTGGTCCTACTGGGGCAGGAAAGACTACAATTGTAAAATTACTGATGCGCTTTTATGATTTAAATAGCGGAAAAATTATGATTGATGGTAAAAATATATCCGACTTTGATCGTCATGAAATTAGGAAATTATTTGGTATGGTATTACAAGATACTTGGCTATTTCATGGAACCATTGAAGATAATATTCGTTATGGAAAACTAGATGCTAGTGATTATGAAGTGAAAGAGGCCTGTAAAACAGCCAGCGTGGATCATTTTATTCGAACTCTTCCTGATGGTTATCATATGATTTTAAATGAAGAAGCAGATAATATTTCTGGTGGACAAAAACAATTATTAACAATTGCACGAGTTATTCTTGCGAATCCTAAAATTCTAATTTTAGATGAGGCAACGAGTAGTGTTGATACTAGAACAGAAATATTAATTCAAGAAGCGATGGATAAATTAATGCAAGGAAGGACTAGTTTTATTATTGCACATCGATTATCTACAATAAAAAATGCTGATTTAATTTTAGTAATGCAGGAAGGAGATATTGTAGAACAGGGAACGCATGAAGAATTATTACAAAAAAACGGTTTTTATGCAAACTTATATAATTCACAATTTGAAGTAGGGGAAGAATAATCTTCTCTTTTCTCTTGTAAAATTTGGAAAATGATAGTAAAATTTAATATAGTAGTAAGTTAGGAAGGTGATACATTGAATCCTAATGTAAATCAAAACACGCAAACGAGTGGAGGAACACTTCAAAATAATTCAACAGTACAGACGCAGGTTCCTATCGCACCACAGCCAGCAACTTCATCGGTTGTTCCTACACCAATTCAAACGCAAAAACCGAAAAAAAAGAGAAATATATTTTCTGTTTTTCTTATTTTAGTTATTATTGGACTTGGTCTTTATCTTGCTTATTCCAAAATTTTATATGAGAAAAATATTCAAGAGGTAAAAAATCGTTGTTCTCCCGTATCTACTTCGGGAGAGGTAAAAAAATTAGATTTAAATTCTACTATTGTAGTTGATCTTTATAATAAAGTTAAAACGAATATTAGGGAAGATGTAGCATCAACAGAACTAAATGATTCAATGAAATTATATTTAGCATCTCGTCAAATTTCCGACAATCTCATTTATGATTCTAATTGTAATTTATTTTCAGATACTGCGATGAGACCATTTATATGTGAGGAGAATACAACCTTTTCGCCACGAGCTTTTAAAGCAGAGAATTTAATGGTAGAAGTAAAAAAATTATTTGGGGAAGAAACGACAATTCCCCACCAAAATATCCAACTAGATCGTAGTTGCATTGGAGGGTTTCAATATATTAAAGAGCGAGGTGAATATGTTGAAGGTCATTGTAAAAATATTCCTACAACTTCATATCGTGTTGAGAAAAAACTGATTGATGCAACTAGTACAAATGATACAATTGTATTAAAAGAAGAAGTAAAATATTTTGGTGCCGAACAATTAAATGTGCCAGAAAATTTAAAAAGTGGAACTTATCTATATACTTTCCAATTAGATCCTAATTATAATTATGTATATAAAAGCAAAACATTAGAAGTGAAATAAAGGAGTTGTTGAGAATATGGAAATCAAAAAAATTATAACTGGACCATTAGATGAAAATTGTTATGTATTAATTAAAAATGATACTTGTTTAATTGTTGATCCAGGGGATGATTATCAAAAAATAAAAGAAGAAGTAGGAAATAATAAAGTACTTGCAGTATTAATTACGCATTCCCATTTTGATCATATTGGAGCGCTTCGTAATTTCCTTACAAAGCGAAGTATTAAAATATGTAAGAAGAGTAGTTTACAGGAAATGAGTTATATGATAGGAGATTTTTCTTTTCAAGTAATTTATACTCCAGGGCATTCCAAAGATTCTGTTTCTTTTTACTTTCCAGAAGAAAATGTTATGTTTGTAGGAGATTTTATTTTTAAAGAAAGTATTGGTCGTACGGATCTTCCAGGAGGAGATAGTATGGAAATGAAAGAAAGTATAAAAAAACTTCTCACTTATGATGAAAATATGATTCTTTATCCAGGACATTATGAAATTACTACATTAAAAGATGAAATAGCAAAAAATCCTTATTTGAAATAAGGTTTTTTTGTGAAATTATATTTTTTTCTTGTAAAATGTTTTGTAGTTTGGTAAGATAAAGAACTAAAGAGAGAAGGTATTAAATATGAAAGTATGGAGTAAGGTACAATTAAAGGATCAAAATAGAGAAGTTGAATTAATTAGTAAATCATTAACGAATTATTTGTATTCTTATGGACCAATTATGGATATTGTTAGAAAATATCAAATTGATGAAAAAGATAAGAAAGAATTAGATCAATTTATGTCAAATAAGATTGCAGGATTATTAATGTTATATTTGGCAAAAGATACACAGAGGATTAATGATATTTTAAATAAATATCATATTCCAGATCGTAATTATGGTAATTTAACACCAGAAGTAGAGGTATATTTAAATAAATAAAAAAGTTTCTATCATGAAACTTTTTTATATATAAAGCAAAATACTAAAAAAACCGATTAACATTGCTATCACAAGAATGATAGATACAATTTTTACAATTTTATTATTCATTGATCGATTCACCTCATTATCATTATAAAATAATTGTAGGAAAAAGTAAAACTTTTTTTGGGATTGGTATTTATTTTCTAGCATACACTTTATTGAGGTGAATAGAATGAAGCAAACGTGGAAGCAATGGAAGAAGAAAAGGTTATTTTTCCTACTTTTTATTATTGGTACTATTTTTTTCGCATTAGGATGTCTTTATATTGCTATTTTAGGGAAAGAAAGTAAAGAAATCATTGCGACAAGTCTAAAGAATTTCTTTGATTATATTCAGTCTGATCATTTAAATTATTCTAAAGCATTAACTTCTAGTTTAATCAATAATGTCTTTGCTAATTTTTTAATTTGGGTTATTGGAATATCAATTATAGGTATTCCTATTGTGATTGGTCTTTTTGCATTTAAAAGTTTTATGCTAGGTTTTTCTTATGTTAGTATTATCTATTACTATGGAATTCCTGGAATTTTTATTGGTGCGATTTATATCTTTCCTCATATAATAAATCTATTTATTACTTTTTTATTGGTATATTATTCTATTCGTTTTTCTATTATGCTCTTTAATTACTTATTTCGAAAAAAAGAAGGTAATCATCGAAGTATCGTAAAAAGATATATTCGAATTTTAATATTTTCTATGTTGATTTTAGTTCTTTCTTCTGTTATAGAAGTATATTTATTACCTGTATTATTTAGGGTTTTTTCAATGAAATAGGGAAAAATAAAAAATTTATCAAATTGTGTCAATTTACACTTGATTATTTACAATGAAATGCCTATAATTAATAGTAGGAGGGTAAAGCATGAAAGAGTTAAACATAATATTAACTGAGTTAGGAATTAGCAAAGTAAGGTTAGCAAAGTATTTAGGGGTTTCAAGACAAATGTTATATAACTATTTAGGGATTGATGATATTAGTCGTTGGCCAAAAGAAAAAGCTGCAAAATTATTGAGTTTATTAAACATTGAAAAAATAGAAGAATTAAATGATATAAAGGTGACAGGAGAATATATTATTGAAGTAGAAGGTCGACTTAATGAAGGAGTAAAAGATGCTTCTAATAAGGATATTATTGCAGACTTAAAGGGATTTAATAAGAAAGAACAAGAATTATTGTCTGATATTATTAGTTTATTGAAGGGAAAATTATCCTCTGATAAAACAAAAGAAACCTACAATACCTATTTATATTTATTTCATTTTTTACAGTCTATGGAAACTACAGAAGAATTAAAATATATTTTAGGATATATGTCTAAGTCATTAGGATTTACGGATCCTATGGAGTTTGTATTTAATAAAGATAAACAGTTTGTTTTTGAAAGTATTATGTTTAGTGCAATGACATTATATAATAATGGAGGAGCCTCTAAAAGTAAATTGAGTGAATCTCACAAACGATTTGTTCAAGATATTGAACATAAAAATGAAGAAAAACTATCTCGTACACAAGAATTAAATACAGCAAAAGTACAGGCATTAAAAGAATTGGGATATACAGAGATTAATGAGGAAAATGCTAAGGAAGTACTAGAGAAAATTGCAGAAATTCAATCTAGAAAAGTATAAAAATAAAATAGAAAAAAGTATAAAAAAAGACAAGTTTATTCTTGTCCTTTTTTGTTATTAAGCAATAAATTATTTTCGTTTGTTTGTACTTCATTTTGTTTTGATGCAGAATTGATCTTTAACTCTTTTTCAATTCTTTTTAATTTAGAATTTACACTTGTTCCAATAATGATAATTATTGCTGGTAGTATTGCGTAGAAAAACAATATAATTTCTATTATATATTTAGTTGTTTCTTGATCCATGTTTTGAAATATATACTTCATATTTTTTATTTCCTCCTTGGATAGGGTTCTTTTATATTTGTTAGGCACAATATATAGTCAATACTTGTATTGTAAAATAATGCTAGTTTTTTTAATACTTCTGTTGGTATGTCGTTTGTTTCTGTTTCATATTGTGAATATCCTGTTTGTGACATATTTAATATGGTAGCAACTTCTTTTTGGTATAAGTCTTTATCTTCTCTTAAATCTTTTAATCTATTCATATATTTCACTCCATATAATTATTTTCTCATAACTTAAAACAAGTTATTAATATATAACTTAAAATAAGTTGTATTTTTATTTAATTAAACTCCCAACATAACGAAATTTTTAGGAAATATTAATGATGTTTTAATCTTATATAATAGCAATATTGATTTTAGTTATAAAGTCGAGTAGGGGAAGAAGTATATATTGTTGCTGCATGACTAAATGGTGAATCTTGTATATTTTGTGTATAAGAAGAAAATTGATGAAAGAATCTTATAATAAAGAAGAAAAGAATTTAAAAATAATTGAAAAAAAATTAAAAATCCTTGTATCATTGGCTTAGATAGACAAAAATTTCAAGGTATGTATAAGTGATTAGTGTTCTTATAAAAAAGGTTGTATGGACTCTTAAAATGCGTTTTAAATGCATTATTATGGAAAGTTCCAACTTCCTATAATTGATATAAATGATATTTGGGAGTTTTTTTTTATGAATTTGAATAAAGAAAAAAATTTTTGTAGACTATATGGATTTAATACTCATATTCATAATTTTAGTAAGATAATGCTAGTTTCCTGTGTTAGAGTTAAAAATAATGTTTATGAATTAATTTATTTATTAAATTATATTTATCAATTTAATGAAGATAGGACACTTTTGAAAGTTAGAACTATGATTGATTTTAATCAATATAATCTAATAAGAAAATATAAATTTGGCATATGGATAAATTATAAGAAAATAGATCTAAATTATTTTTATATTTATATTTATAAAAATATTAAAAATAATAGATTAATTCATAAAATTACAAAAAATAATAATTTTTTAACTAGTGGTTCAATTAATCAATATAATCATGAGTTATTATTTAAAGGCTTTTTGAGTGGAAATGAAATTATTGAAATAGTGAGGTAGTTATGTATGGATGTAAAACCAAATTATTATTCGATTATTCCTGCAAATGTGAGATATGATAAAGATTTAACGGCGAATGCTAAACTTTTGTATGGAGAAATAACGTCATTATGTAATGATAAGGGTTATTGTTGGGCTACTAATCAGTATTTTTGCAATCTCTATGAGGTAAGTGATAGGACGATTCGGAACTTATTACAACAATTATCGGAAAAGAACTATATAAAAATTAGCATTTTAAAAAATTCTAAAAGATTAATTTACATAGACTTTACAACCCCGGAAAATAATTTCCGGGGAGGGGGGAAAATTTTTTCCTCCCCCCAGGAAAAAAATTTCCTCCATAATAATAAAAGTAATAATAAAATAGAATATAAGAATAACGAAGAAGAATTAGTAAAGGAAATTGATGAAATTTTAGATTATGCATGGTATGAAGAATGAGCAACGTATTTTTAATCTTGTCAATAAGGAAATTGGAATAACGGAACGAGTAGTTCATTTATGATCTACGAGTGAGTATATGCCGAGAAAACTTTTGACAAGAATTGCTGGAAGATACTTTTGCTTGGAAGGGTAGGGAAAACAATTTTTTTCCTAGCCTTACGGCAATGAGTAAGTAAAATTAAAGGCTTTTCGTTTTGCACTGCAAAACGATGCCTTTAAAATTACCCGTAAAACGAGTTTTAACGTATAATTTTATAATATTTTGATATAATCGATGAGAGAGGAGGGTTTATAATGACTGAAGAAATTAAAGTTGATAGAAATTTAGTTTATCTAAGTCAATTTTTATCTGATTTAGATTATCATAAATTTGATGAAGATATTATTGCTTTAATTAATGAATTAAAATTTGCGGTTTATGAAAAACTTTATTCTAATTTTAATTTAAAAGGTCTTGATATACAAGAGGAAGAAATGTATATACGTTATAAATTAAGAGATAAAAATTTAAAAGATTAGTAAAAATTTTTTCTTTCATTCAGTAAATAGCGCTTGTTGGGGTTCCTTACTTGACTAAACCCCAAAGTAACGGAATTTATAGGAGGTATTAAATGAGTGTTTTAACCTTATGTAATAATGATATTGATGTATTTTATGCCTATAATTTAACCCTAGTATTTTTTTAATCTAACCTAAATGGAATATTGCAAAATATCATGTACTGAGGAAGGAAAAATTTTAAAACAATTGACAAGAAATGAAAAAGCCTTGTATAATTGGCTTAGATAGACAAAAATTTCAAGGTATGTATAAGTGATTAGTAGTCTTATAAAAAAGGTTGTATGGACTTTTAAAATGTGTTTTAAATGCATTATTATGGAAAGTTCCAACTTCCTATAATTGATATTATGTTAACTTCTATTATGAAATTTATATATAATAATGAAAGTTTTATCTCCTATAATATCATATTTATCTATTAGTTATCTTCTTTCCCCCTATCATTTATTCTTTTTTGTTACATAAAGATTTTATTTTAATAAAATTTTATATTATATTTTATTATTAATTAATATTTCTTTATTTCTATATCCAATCTATTTTATCTATTCTATTATTAATATCTCTTTAGAAAAGAAAAAGTAAAATGAATTTTAAGCAATTTATTTTTATTTAGATGGGTAATTCTTCATCTAAATTTATTTTAATTCATTTCATTTATGTATAATAATTTAAAATAATTCCATATTAGTAATAGGAGGGAAAGAATATGCCAAAGAAGAAAAAAAATGAAAGAATTAAATGTAATGTAGAAAGTTGTGATCATAACAATAAAAAAGATAATTGTTGTGAATTAGATGAAATTGAAGTAAGTTGTACATGTAAAAATGATGAATGCTGTGATTGTGATGAAACAATTTGTTCTAGTTTTGAAAATAAAGGGGGTCCAATTACAGATACTGAATATGAAGTACAATCAGAAATAGATGAAGATGAAGATATGACAGAAGAAGATGAATAAAAAAGTAGGGGACTCCTCTCCCCTACTTTTTTATATTAAATCATCTAATACACTTTCTCCGATTGGAGGTTTTTCTACTTCAAAATTATCTGCTATTGTTGCACCAATATTAGCAAAAGTATCAAAAGGTACTAGTCGTTTTGGTTTTTTAAAACTTCGACTATAAAGCAGTACTGGTACATTCTCTCGCGTATGGTCCGTTCCTGGAAAGGTTGGATCATTACCATGATCTGCTGTAATAATTAGTAAATCATCTAATTCTAATTTATTTATAATCATTGGTATTTCAACATCAAATTCTTCTAGGGCTTTGGCATATCCTTCTACATCTCGGGTATGTCCATATAAACTATCAAAATCTGCTAAGTTTGCCATACATAATCCACTAAAGTCTTTTCCCATAATGTCAATTAACTTTGTAATTGCTTCTCCATTATTTATTGCTTTAATACTTTTATTAATTCCTTGTCCATCAAAAATGTCATTAATTTTACCAATTCCTATTACATTATATCCTTTTTCTAATAAACTATCTAATACAGATTTTGTTGGTGGTTTTACAGCGTAATCTCGTCTAGCATTATTTATAAATTTAAATTTGCCAGAAGTACCATTAAATGGTCTTGCAATGATACGCCCAATGCGCCAATCTTCTTTTAAAGTGATTGCACGAATTCGTTCACAATATTGATATAAAGTAGAAATTGGAATACAATCTTCATGTGCTGCTACTTGTAAATCAGAATCAGCAGAAGTATAAATAATTAGGGATCCATAATTTAGTTGACGTTCCCCTAATTGATTAATAATACTATCGTCATTGCAACATTGATTTCCCATTACTCTCCTACCAGTAATTTCTTCAATTTTGGCTAAAATATCATAAGTAAAACCACTATTAAAGGTTTTAAATGGAATATGGTTTGGAATTCCCATCATTTCGTAATGTCCGTTTAATGTATCTTTTCCAGCATTTCTAGGCTTAGCAATGGTATAATATGCCTCTACTTCTTTGTTTTCACTCATATTTAATGTATCTAAAAAACCAATTTTTTTTAAGTTTGGAATAAATAAATTACACTTTTCTTGAATATGGCCCAGAGTATTGGCTCCATTATCATTAAAGTTAATCGCATCTATTGTTTCCCCTACTCCTAAAGAATCTAAAACTATTAGAAATATTCGTTTAAATTTCATAA
>CANQFX010000031.1 GCA_947600015.1 uncultured Bacilli bacterium | reverse complement strand
AAATAGAGGATGCATTAAACACCATGTTTAATGGAAGTAATGTGAATGAAAAGGATTCAACAATAAAGGATTATATAGAAAATGAATGGTACAAAAATCATATGACAAGTTATAGTGATAGTCTAGAAGATACAGAATGGTGTAATGATCGAAGTATCTATCAAAAAGGGGGATATGATCCAGCAGGAAGCCTAACAGATTATTTAGATTTTGGAGGATATGGAAGAAGGGCAAATGGAACGCCAAGTTTAGAATGTCCAAGGGAAGAAGATAAGTTTACCGTAGACAATGAAAGATTACAATATAAGACAGGACTGCTTACAAGTGATGAAGTAATGTTAGTGGGAGGAACGAGTAGTTCCAATAGTAGTTATTATCTATATACAGGGAGTACTTACTGGCTAGGGTCGCCTTATGGCGCCAACCGCAATTGCGCCTTCGAGTTGTACGTCAATTCGACTGGCGACTTGTACTACAACTTCGGCGTGAGCACTGCCTTCGGCGTCCGTCCGGCCGTTTCACTGAAGACAGGAATCGATTATCATGGAGGAGATGGAACAGCAAGTAGTCCTTATATTATTGATTCATAAACAAATGATTAATAAATAGATAAGCTTCAAGGAAAGAACACGAAATACCTAATACCTGTTTAAAAATAAAATATTAGAAAAACATTTCTTTTTGCTCTCTGATTCTTGTGATATAATGAGATTGGGTGTTGATAATGGAAAAGTATTATTTGGTCGCAAGAAATAAAGATAAGGGAGAAGAAGATTTTAAACTTCTTGCTTTAAAAGAAACTTGGTATTTAGGAAAACAGGGAAGAGAAGAAGCAAAGAAAGCATTATCATTAGAAGCCATTGATTTAGTAACAATGAAATTTCACAGTAAAGAAGAATTAGTGGAACGATTATATAAAAATCATTATATTTCTACTCCTAATGTAGATTTATTCATTGCCAAAAGAAATCAAAGAAAAGGAAGAAAATATATACGATTTTATGAATTGATTTATAATCCGAACCAAAAGGACAGAATTCACGATTTGCAAGAAATTGCGATGAGTTTTTTAGCAGGAAAAAAAGAAGAACAACAAGAAAAAATCGATTTGATTTTTAATAAATGTATTCATAAAGCATCGTATCATGAGGGATATCGAAATATCTTAACAACGGGAATGACAAATGTTCCCAAACGATTAACAGACTCATTTTGGACAGGAACAGAAAACTATGCACTAAAGTATCAAAACCAAGCATTACTACAAAGCTATCCTGCGATTCGTAATATCGTAGAATCTTTAAATCGGGCGGATTTGTTAGAAGAACGAGCAGGAGATTTTACTCAAAATAATATTCATTATTTAAACGAAAATGGTGCCGGAAGAGCATCCATTCAAAAACATTTATTACAAGTATTAGATCCAGACTATATGGAAGGACAACTAGAATTATTTTCCACAGAAATGTTATCCTCCACGTCAGAAAAAAAGATTCATTCTAACGAAAAAGAAATTTTGGATGATTCTCTTCCATCATTGAGTGAAGAGGAAGAACAAGCACTCGTATTAGATACATTTTCTAATATCCCATTTGGTGTGATGGAATATCGAAATCAAAAGACAATATTTCATGCCGAAAAAGAAGAACACATGGCAACTCTTTCAGAAGAAGAAAAAATACAATTAGAAAGTCTATTACCAGAGAAATTAGCACTTTATTTATCATTATATTTAGTTCATAAAAAAGAATATGAACAGGCGCTTATGTATTTTGCTAATACGGATTTATTAGAACAAGAAATGAGAAGAGATTATACTACAATAGTAAAACTACTACAAAAAAAAGAGACAAGAAAACGTGCATATCAATGGTGTCAAATCTACTTAAAATATCAAAATATGGATATCAAAGGAGATGATGGCTCTGGAATGGGAAGATAAGAAAGCATTAAATCAATACTTAGACTATTTAATGTATCAAAAAAATTATTCTAATTATACGATAGAAAATTATCGTAGTGATATCGTAGAATATTTTTCTTTTTTAAAAACAGAAGGTCTTTCTTATTTAAAAGTAGAATATGAAGATATTCGATTTTATTTAATGTATCTAAAAGAAAAAAAGAAAGATAATAATACCTCTATTGATCGAAAACTTAGTGCTTTACGAGGTTTTTATAAATTTTTAGCAAACGAAGGAAAATTAGAAAGCAATATTTTTTCCTTTATTCATGGACCCAAAAAAGCTAAGAAATTACCTCGATATTTTGAATATAATGAATTAGAAGAATTATTTCATACACCAGATATTACTACTGCCATAGGACAAAGGGACTATCTATTATTAGAAATGTTATACTCTACCGGTGTTCGAGTAGGGGAATTAATTCATATAAAAGTATCAGATATTGATCAAAGAAGTCACAGTATTTTTATTTTAGGGAAAGGCAATAAGGAAAGATATGTTGCTTATGGAGATTATTTAGAAGAAGCCTTAAGCTTATATTTAAAAGATGGTTATAATAAATTAAATACAGCACAAAGTGAGTTTTTATTTTTAAATCAAAGAGGTGGTGTATTAACAGAAAGAGGAGTGCGTTATATCTTAGATCAGATAATAAAAAAAACAAGTTTAAATAAGAATATTTCTCCTCATATGCTAAGACATTCCTTTGCGACCCATTTATTAAATGAGGGTTGTGATTTATTGACAGTTCAAAAACTTTTAGGACATGAAAATATTAAGGCAACACAAGTATATACACATGTGACTAGTGATCGTTTGAAAGCAGTTTACTATGATACATTTCCTAGAGCGAAAAAAAATTAATTGCTAAAGAAGAGAATAAAGGAAATCACAAGAGGCGTGATTTTCCTTTTATATTTTGGAAAATTTGTCAAATTTTCTTTCCAATTATTTTATTTTTCGATATAATAAAAGTGTTAAGCAAGGGATGTGAGGATTTATGGATTTTGAGTTTTCCAGTAAAGAAGAACTCTATCAAAGAATAAAACCTGCATTACATGCCAAAAAAGAAGAACTTCATCGATTAGGATATCCATATATTCAAGATGTAGATATTTGGAACTTTTTAATTGAAAATAAATGGAAAAAAGGAAAAAATCTAATGCTTTCTGATATTGTTAGTGATATCATACATTTAGATGCAAAAACCATCGATGAATATTTAAAGGGGAAACTAAAAGGTATCAAAAGGAAAGAGTATTTTGAAGAAGATTTAGAAACATTATGAGGTGAGGAAAATGAAAAAACAAACAGGAAAGAAAAAAGTAATTAGAAGTATTTCTATTTTAACTCTTTTAGTCATAGGAATTTGCTTCCTATTTATTCCACTTTTTAAAAATTTAAAATTTGGATTAGACTTACAAGGAGGATTTGAAGTTTTATATCGAGCATCTTCGATTGATGGTTCTAAAATGACATCAGAAAAATTGAATGCAACTTATAAGACATTAAGTAAAAGAATTGATAGTCTAGGTGTAAGTGAACCAGAAATTATATTAGAAGGAAATGATAAGATTCGTGTCAAACTAGCTGGAGTAACCAATCCAGAAGAAGCAAGAAGTCAATTATCTACTGTTGCGACTTTATCGTTTCGTGATACCGATGATAATTTATTAATGAGCAGTGATGTATTAAAAGCGGGAGGGGCAAAAATCAGTCAAGACTCTGCTGGAAATCCTGCGGTATTGCTTAGTGTTAAAGATAAAGATAAATTTTATGAAGTGACGAATAAAGTAAAAGATTATGAAGACAATATGCTTGTTATCTGGTTAGATTATAATCCTTTATCCGATCAATTTGAAAATGAAAAAAATATTTGTGGTACCAGCGAATCAAATTGTTTAAGCGCTGCGACTGTTTCACAAGGATTTGCCAGTGACGTGATTATCCAGGGAAACTTTACAGAAGACGAAGTAAGTAATTTAGTAGATTTAATTAATAGTGGATCTCTTCCTAGTAAATTAACAGAAATTTCCTCTAATACCGTAGGTGCTAGTTTTGGAGATAATACATTACAAAAAACGTTAATTGCTGGAATTATTGGAATTTTGTGTATCATGGCATTACTTATTTTCTTATATCGTTTTGCAGGAATATTATCTTCTATTTCTATGATGATTTATACTTTTTTAGTATTCTTAGTATTTTGGGTCGTTGGTGGAGTATTAACGCTTCCTGGAATTGCGGCTTTAGTCTTAGGAATTGGAATGGCAGTAGATTCTAATGTTATTACGTTTGCTCGTATTAAAGAAGAATTATATAAAGGAAAAAGTCTACCACTTGCTTTCCAAGAAGGTTCAAAATCAAGTTTTAGTGCGATTCTAGATTCCAATCTTACAACGTTCCTTGTTGCCGTAATTATGTTTATTTTTGGAGAATCTAGTATTAAAGGATTCGCCACGATGCTAATGATTACTGTATTAGTAACAATGTTTACAATGGTATTCTTAACGCGAATTCTTATGAAATTATTTGTAAAAACACATTACTTTGATGATAAGACAAAAGCCTTTATTCGAGTAGCAAAAGAAGATATTCCAAATGTGGCGAAGGATGAAAAACCAAAGAAACTTCCATTTTCACAGGTAAATTTCTTAAAACACAGTAAATGGTTTAGTTTATTTTCTTGTATTGTAATTATTGTAGGTGCAATTTTCCTTGGGACAAGAGGATTCCATTTAGGAATTGATTACCAGTCAGGTACGGAAATTACCATTGCAACAGAACAAAAGATTACCAAAAAAGATTTAAAAGAAGATTTAAAAGAATTAAAATTAACTCCTACATCGATTGATATCTTAGAAGAAGAAAGCACCATTCGAGTATCAAAAGCATTAGGAGGGAATCAAGTAAAAGAAGTAAATTCTTATTTTGAAGAAAAATATGATGCGAAAGTAAATATTGGAGTTGTTTCTAATATTGTAAAGAAAGAACTAGTAAAAAATGCAATTTTAGCAGTACTAGTAGCCCTTGTTGGAATTATTGCTTATGTATCTGTTCGTTTCAAATTTAGTTATGCTATTTCTGGAGTAGTGGCTCTAGTGCATGATGTGTTTATGATTATGGCATTATTTGCAATTTTCCATTTAGAAGTATCTTCGATGTTCATTGCAGCACTTCTAGCAATTATTGGATATTCTATCAATAATAGTATTGTAACGTTTGATCGCATTCGTGAGAATTTAGACAAAGCCGATGAGAAAAAAATGACAAGAGAAAAATTAGATGAAATATGTAATAAAAGTATTCAAGAGGTATTTACAAGAACAATTTATACAACAGTGACAACATTAATTCCAGTCATTGCTCTTATGATATTAGGATCAAGAGAAATCTTTACCTTTAATATCGCAATGTTATTTGGTTTAGTAGTAGGTACATATTCTTCTATTTATATTACAACTTCAATTTTCTTATGGATAGAAAGAAAAAGTATTGGTAAGCCAAAAAAACAAAAACGAGTTTATACAGATGAATATGAAGAGAAAAAGGTAAAGGGAATCAATTGTTAAGGAAAGGGGATGGTTCCTTGAAGGCAAAAAGTGATATTACGATAGAAGAAATACTTTCCAAAATAAAATCATATATTGAAGAAGAAGAGCAATTAAAATGTATTGAACAAGCCTATCAGTTTGCGCGGGAAAAACATCTTGGGCAATATCGTAAAACAGGAGAAGAATATATTATTCATCCAATGAATGTAGTGCTTATTTTGACGACAGTATATGCAGATTATGAAACACTTTGTGCAGGATTTTTACATGATGTATTAGAAGACTGTGACTGTACGAGTGAAGAGATGGAAGAAGCCTTTGGAAAGAATATAACGAAATTAGTACAAGGGGTTACGAAATTAAGTAAAATTAACTTTTCAACAGAAAATGAATATTTAATTGATTATTATAAAAAAATTATTGTAGGAATGAGTGAAGATGTACGCGTAATTATTATAAAACTCGCAGATCGACTACATAATATGCGAACACTTTGGGCACTTCCTGAGGAAAGACAAAAGGTCAAAGCCAAAGAAGCTTTAGAAATTCTAGCACCCATTGCTCATCATTTAGGAATTCATAAGATTAAAAGTGAACTAGAAGATTTATCCTTACGCTATTTAAAACCAGATGTGTTCTATGATATTGCAGAAAAACTAAACAAAACCAAACTAGAACGAGATAAAACCGTTTACGATATGCAACAAGAAGTAAGTAATCTATTAAATGAACATCATATTAAACATGAAATTAAAGGTCGTGCCAAAAGTATTTATAGTATTTATAATAAATTAGATAAAGGTAGAAAATTTAGTGATATTTATGATTTACTAGCATTACGTATTTTAGTAGATACAGAACAAGAATGTTATTTAGCCTTAGGAATTATTCATTCGAAATTTCGACCTTTACCACGACGTTTTAAAGACTATATTGCTATGCCAAAGCCCAATATGTATCAATCGTTGCATACAACAGTATTTGGCATTGATGGCTATTTATTTGAAATTCAACTTCGCACTTATGCCATGGATGAAGTAGCAGAAAATGGAATTGCCTCTCACTGGGCATATAAAGAAAATGGGGGAAGTAAAGCCGTTGCTAATTTACAATCGACAACTGAACAAAAACTGCAATTTTTTAAATCGATTATTGATTTAAGTCATGATAAGATGAGTAGTGAGGACTTTGTGAATAGTGTAAAAGACGAAGTATTAAATAATAATATTTATGTTTTTACGCCAAAAGGAGACGTCATGGAATTGCCTAAAGGTGCGACTCCTTTAGACTTTGCGTATAAGATTCATACAAAAGTAGGAGAAACTACAGTAGGAGCAATTGTTAATAATAATATTGTTCCACTAAATTATGAATTACAAAATAATGATATTGTAAAAATTAATACCAATAAAAATTCTACTCCATCCAAAGAGTGGATTCATATGGTAAAGGCAACACAGACAAAAAATAAAATTCGTAGTTTTTTTGCGAAAAATGAAAAAGAAATTTATATTGACCGGGGAAAATATAATTTAGAAAGAGAACTTCGCAAAAGAAAAATTGCTTTTTCTGATTTCTTTACGGAAGAAAATATAAAAACGATATGTATAGAATTAAAACTAGATAATTTAGAAGAAATTTATCTTACTTGTGGTAATGGAAAAAATTCGGCGAATACTATTATTAATATTATTGATAAAGTAGTAGAACCTACCATTCCAAAACAAGTAAAAGTTTCTTCTCAAAGTATGGATGCTGATATTGTTGTTAGTGGAATTGATAAAGTAAAAGTAAATCTAGCAAATTGTTGTAATCCTGTGTATGGAGATGAAATTGTAGGATATATTACCAAGGGAAATGGTATTAGTGTTCACCGAATCTCTTGTCATAATTTATCCATGCTAGAAGATCGTACATTAGAAGTATTTTGGAATCAAAACAATAATAATAAACGATATTTAACCTGTCTTTTGGTTTATACCAATACCTCAGAAAATCATATGTTAGATTTAATGCAAACCATTTCCATGTCTAATATTAGTGTGGATTCTATTAAAACAGTAGATCGTGCTGATAAAGTAATTTATGAAGTTTTATGTTATGTAACTAGTGTAGAACAGATTCATAAACTAATCCTATCGTTTCAAAAATATCCTTATATAGAAAAAGTAGAAAGGGCAATGCGATGAGAGTAGTAATTCAGCGAAGTGGCAAATCACAAGTGACAGTAAAAGAAAAAACAATAGGAGAAATAACAGAAGGTCTAGTCGTTTTGGTTGGTTTTACAAAAGAGGATACAAAAGAAAAAATAGAGTGGATGGCCAAAAAGATTGTAAATCTTCGCATTTTTCCAGATCAACAAGGTGTAATGAATCGCAGTATTTTAGAATATGGTGGTAGGATTCTTTTGGTTTCCCAATTCACACTATATGCCAACTGTCAAAAAGGCAATCGCCCTAGTTATCAAGAGGCATTAAATGGAACAGAAGCCAAAAATCTTTATGAAATGTTTCTAAAAGAATTAAAAAAATATACGGAAGTCTCTAGTGGTGAATTTGGTGCAGATATGGAAGTATCACTAATCAATCTGGGACCTACTACAATTTGTATAGAAAGGTGATGGTTATGTTTTCTAATAAATTAAATTATCGAATTATTAATATCACAGCACTTTTATTATTGCTTTACATTGGAGTATCTAATATTGGTGTTTGGTGGGGAATTTTTGTAAAAATTGTTTCCATTTTAGCTCCATTTATTATTGCATTTGCTTTTGCTTATGCATTAATGCCAGTATTAAATTGGCTACAAAAGAAAAAAATTCGCAAACCTCTCGCAGTCATGATTATCGTTTTAGCCCTAGTACTGATTGTTGGAGGACTAATTGCGATTATCTTACCAATGATATACGATCAACTTACATTACTTGCGAAAATGATTATCGAAGTACTAGAAAATATTGGAGATAAATTTCATGTAAATTTGGGGAACGTAGAGATAAAAATAACGGATTATTTAAATGATGCCATTCGTAATGTAGGAATGCTTGCTTCATCCACTACCATTGATTTAATTTCGAAATCCATTGGATTTCTTTCCAAATTTATTGTAGGTTTCGTAGGATTTATTTATTTCTTAGCTGATATGGAAAAGATTCGCTCTTGGGTAAAAAATGTACTACTTTCTATTAGTAAACGTAGCTATGAATATTTAAAATGTTTAGATATTGAGATAGGGAATTATATGAAAGGGCTAGGAATATTTATGATAATTCAATTATTTGAATATAGTATTTTATTTCTTGTTGTTGGACACCCAAACTGGTTAATCTTAGGAATTCTCGCTTGTCTTACAACAGTAATTCCTTATTTTGGAGGATTAATTACCAATATCATTGCGATTATTACCGCTAGTGTTGTATCTACTCCCTTAGTGATTGCGACGATTATTATTTGTTTAATTTTCCCTCAATTAGATGGTTATTTTATTTCACCAAAAGTATATGGTAAAACAAATAATGTAAATCCATTAATCACAATTATGGTCGTATCCGTAGGAGGTACGGTTGCTGGAATGGTAGGAATTATTGTAGCTCTTCCATGCTATTTATTAGTTCGTACCACATATCATTTTTTTAAAAAAGATTTAAAAAAGGGAGTACATTTGGTAAAAAAATCAATATAGAATTGGATATCAAAGAGGTAATAAATGATGATACTCATAAAAGAAGATGAAACAGAGATTCGAAAAGAATTAAGAAAATTAGAAATAGAAATAAGTTTTCATAGAGATCCAGATTTTCTGTTTTCGTCTGCGATTTCTTATCTTGATTTAGCAGAATTGTATTTACTAACAAATCCCATGGATTCCAATATGAAATTGTATCATTCTCTTTTTTTACAAGACAGTAGAGAAAAAAGTGAAGAATTAGAACAACAGTATATACAAAATTATATTGACAATAAAAAAATCCATGGGCAGATGATATCTGCATTCTATCAAGAAATTAATGAACAACTAATCAATTTTTATAAAAGTGTAGAATATAATAAAGCAGTTCTTTCTCAAAAAGAAACAAACCTAAAACAACAAGAAGATTTTAAATTATTAATTTCTTTTTTTCAGGAAGAGGATCCTAGCTTAAAAGAACAATTCTTAGATATGATAAAACAAAATAGATTTTATGTTATAAAAGAGGAAACATGTTTAGGCGCAACGACCTATAATTCTATTGAAAATACATGTAATATTTTTTTACAAAAAGAATCTCCTACGATTGACTCTTTAGCGACAATCGTACATGAAATGGGACATGTAATAGACTTTTTAGATATTGGAAAACATTTTGAAATCCTGGATCGTAGTTTATATTCTAGAAAATCTATTTATTGTGAAGTACTTTCTATTTTATATGAACAAAAGTTTTTAAACTTTTTAATTCAAAATAATATTCGAAAAGAACAAGCATCTTTATGTTTGATTTGTAGTTATATAGACAATTTTATACATTTTCCCAATTTAATTGCTGCTTCAAAATTATCATCGTTAGAAATCAAAAGTTTATGTAAAGGGCTGATGTCTAACCAAGAATTACAGAAGATATTTGGAAGTGCTATCTTTTATAATCCTTATCTATTTGATTTAAGAGATAGCCTGGCTTATAGTTACGGTCTTTTACTTGCGAATCATTTAATGGAAGATAAAAAGAAAGAGAAAATATTTATGGAGTTAAGAAATGATTTTTTTGATCCAAATCAATTAGAAAAATTAGATATTACAGTCGAAAATAGTGGTTTAAAATTAATAAAAAGACTAGAGAGAACAATGAATAATATGATTAATAAATAAAAATAAGGATTGTGTATTACAAAAAAATAAGGTATAATATTAATAACTTCTTAGGAAAGAGTAGGTTTATTTTGATAGGAAGAGAGAATATGGTTGGTGAAAATATTTTATCAAATAAACCAAAAGACATCCAAAACATAAGAAGCGGGTAACTACGATAACAGTTAATTTGAGTATAAAATAAGGTGGCACCACAGAGTAATCTGTCCTTAGACGGTGGCACTTTTTATTTTTTTAGGAGGGATAATTGTGATACAAAAACAAAAGGGATGTAATGATTTATATGGAAGAGAAGCAAAAATTTGGAAGTATGTAGATCGTATGATTGATGAGGTCATGGAAAAGTATAACTATACTTATATTCGTACACCAATTATTGAGGCCAAAGAATTATTTCATCGTGGCATTGGAGAGACAACGGATATTGTATCAAAAGAAACATATGACTTTGTGGATCGTGGTGGTAGAGAAATTACATTACGCCCCGAAGGAACAGCAGGAGTAGTCCGTAGTTTTATTGAAAATAAAATGTATGGGGATCCAAATCAACCAATAAAAGTATATTATAATGGAACGATGTATCGTTATGAAAGACCACAATCGGGACGAGATCGAGAATTAACGCAATTTGGAATGGAAGTATTAGGAAGTGATGATCCTCTTACCGATGCCGAAGTAATATCTCTTGCTGTAAATATTTATAAAATGTTAGGTTTAAAAGAAATTAAAGTAAATATTAATACGTTAGGAGATAATGAATCTAGACTTCGTTATCGTGAGGCATTAGTAGATTATTTTACTCCACATATAAAAGAATTCTGTGAAGATTGTCAAGAACGATTGAAAAAAAATCCATTACGTATTTTAGATTGTAAAATAGATAAAGATAACGCTATTTTAAAAAATGCTCCTAAAACATTAGAATATTTAAATGAAGAAAGTAGAGATCGATTTGAAAAAGTACAGGAATATTTAGAAGTATTAGAAGTAAAGTATGAAATCGATCCCAATATTGTACGAGGACTAGATTATTATAATCATACGGTCTTTGAAATAGAAGCAAAAGTAGAAGGCTTTGGTGCAAATAATGTATTAGGAGGTGGCGGAAGATATAATGGCTTATGTGAGCAATTAGGTGGTCCCAAAACACCTTGTATTGGGTTCGCCTGTGGAATTGGTAGGTTAGTATCAGCGTTAGCATTAGAAAAAGTTCCATTACCAATTACAGAAGAAATTGATTTATTCTTAATGTATGTCAATGAAGAAGAAAAAAAATATGCTGCTTATTTATCTCAAGAATTGCGTATGGCAGGCTTTATTGTTGATACGGAATATATAGGAAGAAGTTTGAAAGCACAATTCAAACAAGCCGATCGTCTAAACGCCAAATATATTGCAGTATTAAATAGTGAAGACTTAGATCGAAATGAAATAAAAATGAAAAATAGTAAAACAAAAGAAGAAGAAATTATCAGTCTAGATGCAATTATCTATTATTTAGATGAAAAATTAGGAATGGAAGAAGAGGAAGAAAATCACTGTTCTCATGAATGTAGTGGAAATTGTTGTCATCATGATGAATAAAAAATAAAATGAAAAGGAGTAGCGTTGATGAAAAAAGTAAATAATACTAATTTTAATATTAAGGATGTTGGAAAGACGATTGAATTATATGGTTGGGTAGCCAAGAAAAGAAATTTAGGTGGATTAGTTTTTATTGATTTAAGAGATCGAAGTGGTATGATTCAACTAGTAGTAAAACCAGAACAAGCAGATTATGAACTTGCGAGTACGTTAAAAAGTGAATCTGTCATTGCCGCTACTGGAGAAATTGTAGAAAGAGAAAGTAAAAATCCAAAAATTCCAACAGGAGAAATAGAAGTGGTCGTATCTTCTTTAAAATTAATTAATATGGCGAAAGATTTGCCTTTTGAAATTACAGATACGACAACAGCATTAGAAGACACCAGATTAAAATATCGTTATCTTGACTTAAGAAGAGAAGAAATCAAAGACAAACTAATTACGCGCAGTAAAATTACAATGGCTACAAGAAACTTTTTAGTAAATCAAGGTTTTATTGAAGTAGAAACGCCAATATTATGTAAATCTACTCCAGAAGGAGCAAGAGACTATTTAGTGCCTTCTCGTGTGAATAAAGCCAAGTTTTATGCCTTACCACAATCTCCACAAATATTTAAACAATTATTAATGATAGGAGGGCTAGAAAAATATTTTCAAATTGCAAAATGTTTTCGAGATGAGGATTTACGTGCCGATCGGCAACCAGAATTTACACAAATTGATTTAGAGATGAGTTTTGTAGAAGAAGAAGATGTTATGGATTTGACGGAAAAGCTAATTCAATATATTTTTAAAGAGGTAAAAGGAATGGATCTTTCTCTTCCACTCATGAAAATGAAATATGAAGATGCCATTCGTGATTATGGTAGTGATAAACCAGATTTACGTTTTGATATGAAGATAGAAGAAATTACTGACATTTTTAAAAATACAGAATTTAGTGTTTTTCAAAATGTTTTAAAGCAAAATGGAATCATTAATTGTTTGGTTGTGAAAGAAAAAGCAAGTGAATACTCTAGAAAGGAAATAGAAAAACTAACGGATTATGTCAAAACTTATAGAGCATCAGGGCTTGCTTGGTTAAAATATCAAGAAAATGATTTTACAGGAAGCATTAGAAAAGTAGTGAGTGAAGAAGAACTCCTTCTTTTAAAAGAAAAATTAAAGATAGAAGAAAATGACATAATTTTTATTGTGGCGGATCAATATCAAATTACGAAAACTGCGCTTGGCGCATTACGATCTAAATTAGGACATGACTTAGGTCTAATTGCCGAAGATGATTACAAATTATTATGGATTGTTGATTTCCCAGCATTTGAATATAGTGAACAAGAAAATCGATATGTTGCTTGTCACCATCCATTTACTGCTCCCAAAGATAGTGATATAGATAAATTAATTACCGATCCAGGGAATTGTTATTCTAAAGCCTATGATATTGTAATTAATGGATATGAAGCAGGAGGGGGAAGCATTCGTATTCATAATCACGACGTACAAGAAAAAATGTTTCAAGCCCTTGGTTTTAGTAAAGAACAAGCAAAAGAAAAATTTGGCTTTTTCTTAGAAGCCTTTGACTATGGAACTCCTCCGCATGGAGGTTTAGCCTTAGGTCTAGATCGATTAACCATGTTACTGACAAAAACAGAAAATATTCGAGATGTAATTGCCTTTCCTAAAACGGCAAGTGCATCGGATTTAATGAGTGAATGTCCTAATTTTGTAGAAGAAAAACAATTAGAAGAATTAGCACTAAAAATCAAAGAATAAAGAAAAATAAAATCATAAAGATTGTTAGTGTAAAGAGTTTTGGGGAAGAAAGTTAAATTTATAATAAATTTGATTTTCTTTTTTTATATAAAATTAATT
>CANQFX010000030.1 GCA_947600015.1 uncultured Bacilli bacterium | reverse complement strand
TTTGTATCTTATCTAGTAGTATTGCTTATAGTGCGTTAAATGCTAGTGTTAAAATTACAGCAGATGTTGTGATAGAAAAACCAAAAAATATATTATATGATAAAGTAAAAGAAAATGCAGTCATGGATAATATAAAAAGTACTTATGTGTCGAGTACTACAGGAATTAATTTTAAAGTAATTTCTTCTGATACGAATGGTAAAGGAGTCTATGAAAGAGCAGGAACCGAGAAACAACAATATCCCATCTATTATTATAGAGGAGCAGTAGATAATAACAATGTAATATTTGCCAAGTACTGTTGGAAGATTGTAAGAACAACCGAAACAGGAGGAATAAAACTAATCTTTAATGGCACACCATCTAGTAGTAATACATGTAATAATACAGGAGCAGATTCTCTAGAATTTAATTCTTCTGATAATTCTCCTGCCTATGTAGGATATAAATATGGAACAGTCTATCCAATTACAGAGGAAAAAACATTAAGTGGAGGGGTGTATGGAAGTAGTGTTAGTTATAGTGGAGGAAAGTATACCTTGCAAACTACATCTAGTACATTAGATAATACACATCATTATTCCTGTGGAGGAACAACGAGTTGTAGTAGTGTGCGATTCTATACATATAAAAGTAATTCATATTATGATTATATAATATTGAGTGGTGGAGAGAAAATTGAGAATGCACTAGCTAATATGTTAGATAAAAGTGAAACGAATTCGACAATAAAAGATTATATTGAAAATGAATGGTACGAAAGCAATATGACAAGTTATAGTGACAGGCTAGAAGATACAGAATGGTGTAATGATCGAAGTATCTATGATAAAGGAGGATGGGATCCAGCAGGAAGTCTAACAAGTGAGTTATATTTTGGGGGATATAAAAGACTGATAAATGGAACACCAAGTTTAGAATGCCCAAGGGAAGAGGATAAGTTTATCGTAGGAAATGGAAGATTACAATATAAGACAGGACTACTGACGGTAGATGAAGGGATGTTGGCGGGAGGAGCGCTTAGTATCAATAATGAAAGTTATTATTTATATACAGGAAATATGTACTGGCTTGGGTCACCTTCTTATGTCTATGCTCATAGCGCTAGTGAGTGTTTTATTATGTTGAGTGGCGTCTTGAATTATGTCGCTTCTGTAGACAATACCTTCGACGTCCGTCCTTCTGTTTCACTGAAGGCAGGAACTAATTATCATGGAGGAGATGGCACAGAAAATAGTCCTTATATAGTAGAATAGTTTAGTAAGGTAGTATTTCAGTTATAGATATTTTCTTCCTTTTATAATAAAATTATTTTATAAATATTTCTTTTGAGCATCATTATATAACTCTATAATTTTTTGAAATAAATCGGGACGTAATTCTTTTTTTAAAACAGAAAAACATTCTGTTTTTTTTTCTAAAAGATTTGGGTAGTATTGTTTTATGAATTGATAGATGATTGTAGTTTCTTTTTCTGTTAATACCACGCCATTGGATAAAGCATAATTTTTAATATCCTTTGTCGTAAGGAAAGGAATATATTTTTTTACTAAGTCTTTATAAATAATATCACCTCTTTTAAAAATATATGAAATAACTTTTCAAATATGTGATAAACTAGTAATAGATGGAGGTATAAGCAATGAAGAAATTTAAGAAAACACTGAAAAAAAGTAATTATGATAAAATTATGAATCATCGTTTTTTCATTTGTGCTATAGTACTTTGTTTTTTATTTTTATTTGTTTTTATGAAATTATATTTTGTTATGGTAATAGATAAAAAGGAATATACACAACTTCTTGCAGAACTTACTCATACAAAAGTTTCAGGAACGAGTGCTCCTAGAGGGAGAATTTATGATCGGAACTATCATATTATTGTAGATAATAAGGCAATTAAAACAATTACATACAAGAAGGAAAAAGGAGTAACGAATCAAGATATGATTGATTTAGCATATAAAGTGGCTCCTCATTTAGAACTAGATATTTCTAAACTTACAGATCGTGCTAAAAAAGAATTCTTTTTTGCGAAATATTCTGATATTTGTGATAAAAAAGTAACACAAAAAGAAAAAGATAAAGTAACACAAAGAAAAATGACAAGTAGAGATTTAGATGAATTAAAAATTGAAAGAATTACAGAAGAGGACTTAAAAAAATTGACGGAAGCTGAATTAGAAGTTGCTTATTTATATTATTTGATGAATACAGGATATACTTATTCAGAAAAGACGATAAAAACGAATGTTTCAGATTCCGAATATGCTTATATTTCAGAGAACAATGAAAAATTAGAAGGATTTAATACAAAGTTAGATTGGGAACGTGTTTATCCTTATGGAGATACACTAAAATCTATTTTAGGAACGGTATCTACTTCAACACAAGGAATTCCTGCAGAAGAAAAGGAAGAATATTTAAATGCTGGTTATGCATTAAACGATAGAGTAGGATTAAGTTATATTGAAAAGCAATATGAGTCTTATCTAAAAGGAGAAAAAGAAGAATACGAAGTAATTAATTCTCATGAATTAAAGTTAGTAAAAGAAGGAAAAAGAGGGAAAGATATTGTTTTGTCCATTGATATTAATTTACAACAACAAGTAGAACGTATTATTGCAGAACAAATGCTTCGGGCAAAAGGAGAGCCTAATACGGAATACTATGATCACTCTAGTGTGATTATTCAAGATCCAAATACAGGAGAAATTTTAGCCATGGCTTCTAAAAGAATTGTAGGAGGAAAGATTGTAGATAATATTACAAGTATCTTAACTTCTCCTATTACTCCAGGGTCTGTTGTCAAAGGAGCATCTATGTTAGTGGGTTATAATACAGGCGCTATTCATATTGGTGAGACAATGGTAGATGAATGTATTAAAGTTGCTGGAGTAAAAGAAAAATGTTCTTCACAGACTTTAGGTAGAATTAATGATATTACAGCACTAGCGAAAAGTAGTAACGTATATCAATTTAAAACTGCTATTCGTGTCAATGGTCAAGAATATTTTCGAGGTATGCGTATGAATTTTAATCAGAGTGCTTTTGATACGTATCGAAAAATGTATCATTCTTTTGGACTCGGGGTAAAAACAGGCATTGATTTGCCAGTAGAAAGTTTGGGGTATACGGCGAAGGATAAAAGTGCTGGTAATTTACTTGATTTTGTCATGGGACAATATGAAAGTTATACACCAATTCAACTTTCTCAATATATTTCTACCATTGCGAATGGTGGTAGTAGATTAGAACCGCATTTATTAAAAGAAGTACATGAGTCTACTGAAAAAGAAGAATTAGGAAAGACGATTCTTACTGTAGAGAAAAAAGTCTTAAATCAGATTGAAACAAAACCAGAATATATGGCTCGTGTGAAAGAAGGATTTTATGCTGTAATGCATCAGGCTGGAGCCTATGGTAGAGGTTATGTCGATGATAAATTAGATTCTTCTGGTAAAACGGGAACATCTCAAAGTTTTATTGATACCAATCACGATGGAATCATTGACACAGAGACGATTACCAGTTCTTTTATTGGCTATGCACCAACGAATCATCCGAAATTTTCTATTGTTGTCACATCACCAGATTCTTCTCATCCTAATTCTTCTACGGATTATGCTAGTTTGGTAACCTTAAGAATTACAAAAGCAATTACAGATCAATACTATAATATGTATGGAATATAAAAAATCTTGCAATATTTTGCTTTTTGGTGTATAATATACCCCAAGAGAAAAAGGGGGAGTTTCTTATGGGATATCAAAACAATGAAGAAAATATAAAGAGATATCGGGAAACAAAGGATATTCATTTGCGAAATCAGATTATCGAAGATAATATGAAATTAGTAAAAACAATTGCAGCAGACTATGCCACTCGAACAAAAGAAAAAAAACGATATTTAGAAAGTTATGGCTATGAAGGACTTATTTTAGCAGTAGATGAATTTGATCCTGAAAGAGGATGTAAATTTTCAACTTATGCTACGAATAAGATAAAATGGATGATATTAAAAGGATTAGCTGAAATGCGAGGATTAGAAGGAGTTAATTTTTATCCTCATTATATTAAAAGTAAAATAAAAATTGAAAATCAGTATGAGATGAAGTTAGAAGAACATCCTGAATTAATCTCTTTGGTCATTGATGATTTAATCGAAAAACAGGCTATGGGACAAGGATATGTAGAAGAACAAAGAAGAAGAATTCTTCTTAGTATGCCTCTTAGTTATGAAGAATTAGATGAAGATGCGATGATTGATGATTATAGTTTGTCTTATGAAATATGTATGCCTATTTTATGGGAAACATTAAATATGCTCCTAGAAAAGAAATTAACTCCCAAAGAAAAAGATGTTATTATTAAAAGTTTTGGTTTGGGAAGAGATCAAATGGTGTCTTTACCGGCACTTGCTGATGAATATCATGTAACTCGCGAACGCATTCGACAAATTAGGGATAAGGCTCTTCGTAAGTTAAGACATCCAGTTCCGGTACAATTATTAAGTGGATATTTAGAATGTTTTAATCAATATGAAAAGCCAAATGAATTTCAAAAGCGTAAAAAGAGTATATAATAGAAAGAAATTTGTTATATTTCATAAAAAACTTTTGCAAATTAAAAAAACTTTGGTATAATACTGATAGACGTAAGGAGGGATATTATGGCTAAAGTAGGAAATAGACAATACAAAACTTTAATATGTAGTGAATGTAATGAAGAAAATTACAGAGTAGAAAAAAATGTAAAAAATACAACAGAACGTCTTGAATTAAATAGATACTGTTCTAGATGTAGAAAACATACAGTACATAAAGAGAAAAAATAAATTAAATTGAATAAGACAAAAAATTAGTTTTATTCTTTTATTCTTTTTAGGGGAGTGATAAAATGATTAGTACAAACGATTTAAAAAATGGAATTACAATTGAAGTAGAGAGCGCTATTTATGTTGTTATGGATACACAGCATGTAAAACCAGGAAAGGGTGCGGCAATTGTAAAAGCAAAATTAAAAAATTTACGAACAGGTGCAATTTTTGAAAAAACATTTAATGCTGGTGTAAAAGTCGCAACGGCAAGAATTGAAAAACAATTGATGCAATATCTATATAATATGAATGATACCTATTATTTTATGAATATGGATACGTATGAACAATTAGAATTATCTAAAGATACGGTTGGTGAAGGAGCAAAATACTTAAAAGAAAATCTAGAAGTATATATTACTACTTTTGAAGGAGAAGTATTAGGAATTGATTTACCAGATAAAGTAGAATTAGTAATTACACATACAGAAGCAGCAGTAAAAGGAAATACTACGAATAATGCACTAAAGGATGCGGAATGTGAAACGGGATTAATGGTAAGAGTTCCATTATTCATTGAAGAAGGAGAAACGATTGTTGTATCCACAAGTGATGGAAAATATGTATCTAGAGCGTAAGCTCTTTTTCTTTTTGATAAAAATATTGCTTTTAAAACTTTTTTATGATAGAATAAGTGCTACTTGAGGGTGATTTCTATGGTAAAAAGAAAAGTACAAAGAAGTAATTCATTATTATTTATGCAGTTTTTGGCAGAAAATAAATTTAATCCAGAAAATTATTATAAAATTTTAGAATTGATTCAGTCTGTTCCCAATTCGCTTTCTCAATATTTAACTGGATTTGGGCAATTTTTATTATCTGAGAAAGTAGATTATCAAAAATTGGAAGAAAATGATATAAAAGGTGCACATGGGCACTTAACAGATACGGGAATTTATATTCCTAAATCAAATTCAGCAGATAATTATTTTCTTCGAAGTCATGTCAAAATACCGTATAAACGTCATGGATATGCTTATCCTAATATGAGTGATGTGGATTCTATTATTCTTTATGTAGATAATAAAGTGATGAAAGAAGATTTAGAACAAATCAAAGAAGCAATTTTATATCCTGTTTTTGATAAATATCTTGGATTTATTACTACCAAAGAAGAAAAAGAAGAAAAATTATATCAAGAACTTTTACAAATAATCAATCAATGGAGTAGAGAAGAATATTTACTTTCTCATGAGGAAATGAAAGACGAAAATAAAGAATTTTATTTAATTCGGAAAAAATAGAGAAGTTTTATACTGAAGAAAAAGATAAGGCTTTCTTTTTTTTTATTTTTGTTGTAAAATATATATACAGATTGATATTGCCCTATAGCCAAGTGGTAAGGCAGTGCGCTCTGACCGCACGATGCGTTAGTTCGAATCTAACTAGGGCAACCATAAGAATATGCAAAGCCGAAATGGCTTTTTTCAAGATAAAGAAAAGAGGGAAGCAGATGAATGCAGAAGAAAGAGATGAATTAGCAGAGTTATTATTTCCAGATTTAAAACATGATCGTGATTATTATGAGAAAATGTATCCAGAACGAAATCTGAAAGATGGTGCTATGGTTACAAGATATGGTCCTAGTCCTACTGGAAGTGTTCATTTAGGAAATTTATTTTCTGCCTTTTGTGATATGGTTTATGCTAGACAAAGTGGAGGTAAATTCTTTTTAAGAATTGAAGATACTGATCAAAAAAGAGCAATTGAAGGAGGACTTGAAAATATTACTAGTGTTCTTAAAGGATTTGATATTCTTCCTAATGAGGGGTATTCCTATGGAGGAGATTATGGACCTTATCTTCAAAGTGAAAGAACAGAAATTTACCAAACCTATGTTAAAGATTTGATTAAACAAGGGTGTGCTTATCCTTGCTTTATGACAGAACAAGAAATTGCTGACATCAGAGAAGAACAAGAAATTAATAAAACTAAAATTGGGATTTATGGTCATTATGCTGTTGATCGTGATTTGTCCTTAGAGGAAGTAAAAGAAAAATTAGAAAAGAAAGAAGAGTATGTCATTCGTTTAAAATCTCCAGGGAATGCAAAGAAAGAAATTGAAATGGTGGATTGTATTAAAGGGAAAATGAAATTTCCAGAACATGATATGGATACGGTATTATTAAAAAAAGATGGAACTCCAACATATCATTTTGCGCATGTGATTGATGATCATTTAATGCATACAACACACGTCATTCGTGGTGATGAATGGGTTTCTAGTATTCCTCTTCATATTCAATTATTTGAAATTCTTGGATTTTCTCGTCCAGAATATGCTCATATTGCCCCAATTACAATTAAAGATAATGAAACGGGAGCAATTCGAAAACTATCGAAAAGAAAAGATCCATGGGCAGGAGCAAAATACTACGAAGAAGCGGGAATTCCCATTGAGGCACTTCACTTGTATCTTGCTACCATTACTAATACAAATTTTGAAGAATGGTATTTGAATAATCAAGAAAAAGATATTCGTGATTTTACGTTTACTTTTGAAAAGCAAGCTATTGGAGGGACTTCTTTTGATGAGGCTAAATTAACAAATCTTGCAAAGACATATTTTTCTAGAAAAAGTGGAAAAGAAGTTTATGAAGAGACATTAAAATATACCGAGAAGTTTGATTTAGAGTATCATAAGTTGTTACTAGAAAATAAAGAAGATATGATTCAATTTTTAAATATTGAAAAGGGAGGAGATCGTCCACGAAAAGATATTGCGAAATATAGTGATGTAAAAGAAGAATTCTCCTATGCGATTGATTCTTTATTTGAAAAAGAAAATTATAAAAAATATGATGGAGATAAAATCTATGATGTGGATCTTGCTTTAGATTATGTCAATCATACTTTGGATTTGAGTGTAGAAAATGATGTTTGGTTTCAAAGTATCAAGAATTTTGCTGAAAATCATGGTTATGCTGCTAGTCCAAAAGAATATAAAAAGAATCCTGAAATATATCAAGGCCATGTTGGTGATATTTGTGAGGCTTTACGAGTAATGATAACAGGACGAGATAAATCTCCTGATTTATTCTCGATTATGAAAATATTAGGAAAAGAAAGAATCATAAAACGAATTGAACAATATCGACAATATCAAAAGACGCGTTAAGGAAAGAACCGTCTTTTTTTCTTTTTATGGAATATACTAAAGATAGAAACACCTATTTTTTAGAAAAAGGATGGTTAGATGAGGAAACAACAAAAAAAGATTCTGATTACTTTTGGGATTGTCTTGTTATGTGGCTTCGGTCTTTTTTACTATAGAATAAAAACAGCGAAAAAAGTGATTCAATTAAAAGATGTACTAGAAATAGAAATTTATGAAAAAAGAAAAGTATCTTCTTTTATTGACTATATAAATGGGGTTTTAATTGATGACTTTACGATACAAAGTAAAAAACTAGGGAAAAAGAAAATTACTTTTTCTTATCGGAATGAAGATCATATGAAACTGACGTCTTCTTTTGAACTTGAAGTAGTAGATCGTACTCCTCCCATTATTTGGGTAGAAGAGTCTATGCGGGTTCCTTTGGGTACGAAAGAAAATATTAAAGATATGATTTTATGTGGTGATAATTATGATAGTCATCCTCGATGTGAATTACATGGTGAATATGATTTGACGACAGTAGGAAAATATCCTTTGGTCTATCGTGCAGTAGATTCTAGCGGAAACCAAACAGAAAAAAATTTCTCTTTGCAAGTATATCAACCGGTTGTAGGCGAAGTAGAAAAGAAAACTCCTGTGATTACTTCTTTTGATTCTATTCTTGCTCAATATAAAAATAAAAATACAAAAGTTGGTCTGGATATTTCTAGATGGCAGGAAGTAGTAGATTTTGAAAAAATAAAGAAGGCAGGAGCAGAGTTTGTGATGCTTCGGTTTGGGGGAACGGATGGTTTTCATGGAGCATATTATCTTGATTCTAAATTTCATCGAAATATTGAAGAAGCCAAAAAACACCAGATTCCCGTAGGACTTTATTTTCACTCTTATGCTCATTCTATTTCTGCAGCAAGAAAAGAGGCAAGATGGCTTCTTTCTAAAATTAAAAATTATGACATAAAATTTCCTATTGCATTTGATTGGGAAGATTGGACAGGATTTAATCAATATCATATTAGTTTTTATCAATTAACAGAAATTGCCAAAGCATTTATGCAGGAAATTACGAATGCAGGTTATGATACGATGCTTTATAGTAGTAAAAATTATTTGGAAAAAATTTGGTTAGAGACTCCGTATGATGTTTGGCTGGCTCATTATACTAAAAATACAGATTATCAAAAAGAATATAAAATGTGGCAATTATGTTCTAATGGAACAATCGATGGTATTTCCACTGTAGTAGATATTGATATATTATTTCGGGATAAAAAGTAAAAAATTCTTTCTTTTTCTTTGTATTTATGATAAAATATAGCATACAAAAGGAGAAGTATTATGGAATCAAAGAAAAAGCAAATTGTGGTAAGAGAAAATGAAATAATTGCTCTATATCCAGAAAATTTGGTGGATGAAAATTCCTTGGTTTTTTGCCCTCCAGAAAAAGGAGCAATCTATGTTACAAACATGGATGGTAAACTTGCTTTTGTAGATGCTAATCAATTTTTGGAACAGATTAAGGAAAAACAAGTCGTAGTACAGGAAGCGAAAACCGTGCCAGAAGAGTATGAGGAGTGGATTCGTCAGTATAAAGAATGTTATGAGATATTAGATAGTTTAGCAAATGCGGATACTTATCTTGTAACTGGAATAGCATATAAAAGCCACCTGAGTGCTTATTATTTTTTCTTAAGTGTACAACAAGATAATAATTGTTTAATAGAAGGCCCTTCTTTTAGAGTAGATGAAATTCATTACGAAGGAGTTCTGTATTTGTTTTCTGTATTACTTAATTATTTCTTACTTTATAACAAACCAACTAATGGTTCAATTAAAAAAAATGATTATATGGACGAAAGCACAAATATATGGTTAGCTTCTAGGAAGAAAGCTACATTCCTCGGCAAACCTCAATATCAAAATAAACACTTATTTCAATGGACTTATAGCTCTCTTTTTCCAGAACTAAGGGGGAAAATTTTTAGGGCATATACCATGGATCAAAGGGAAATTGCTTTATCTATGATAGAAGAAGAATATAAAGAAAAGTTTATTAATGCTTCGATGGAATTATCTGATAAAGAAAAACAGGAAAAAACCAATAGTGATCGACGTTATCAATATATTAAAAGTATTAAAAAGGAACAATAAAGTACTATCGTGTGTATTAATAAAAGATATGTTATTATTAAATGTATTGTACGTACTGTAGGAGTTGAAATATTATGGAATCAAAGAAAAAACAAATTGTGGTAAAAGAAAATGAAATAATTGCTTTATATCCAGAAAATTTAGTGGATGGAAATTCCTTGATTTTTTGTCCCCCAGAAAAAGGAGCAATCTATGTTACAAATATGGATGGGAAACTTGCTTTTGTGGATGCAGATCAATTTTTGGGACAGATGAAGAAAAAACAAGTCGTAGTGCAGGAAGTGAAAACCGTGCCAGAAGAGTATGAGGAGTGGATTCGTCAGTATAAAGAATGTTATGAGATATTGGATAGTTTAGCAGGTGCGGATACTTATCTTGCAACTAGAATAGAATATATATACTACCTGAGTGCATATTATTTTTACTTAAATATAGAACATGATTTTAATACTATCATAGAAGGCCCTTCTTTTAGAGTAGATGAAATTCATAAAGAAGGAGCTCTGTATTTGTTTTCTGTATTACTTAATCATTTTTTAATGTATCATAAGCCATCTAATGCTTTTGTTGTAGAAAATAATTATATGTTTGAAAAAACAAAGGTATGGTTAGGTTCTGGGAATAAAACAGAAATAAATATAGATACATCCCAAGATCAAAATAAAGACTGTTTTCAATGGCCTGATCAAGGTTCTTTTACTAAATTAAGGTCGAAAACTTTTAGGGCATATACTATGGATCAAAGAGAAATTGCTTTATCTATGATAGAAGAAGAATATAAAGCAAAGTTTCTTAATGCTTCGATAGAATTATTTGATAAAGAAAAACTAGAAAAAACTAACAGTGATCAACGTTATCAATATATTAAAAGTATAAAAAAGGAACAATAAAGCACTATTATGTGCAAATTTAATAAAAGATAAAGTGTAGCAATAAAATACTCTTTGCTAGAAAAATTTTTCTATCTAATAGAAACAAAAAGATGCTGGAATTCAAAAGATTTTCTTTAAGGAATAATCTTTTTTTGTTATAATAAAACTAGTGGTGAAGAAGTATGAAACGTAGTGAAGTAGATCGTGAAAAATTAAGTCCTATGATGCAACAATATATGGAGATTAAAGATGCATATGAAGATACTATTCTCTTTTTTCGACTTGGGGACTTTTATGAAATGTTTTTTGAAGATGCGATGATTGCCTCTCGAGTGTTAGAGTTAGCACTTACTGGCAAACAAGCAGGGTTAGAAGAAAGAGTGCCTATGTGTGGTGTTCCTCATCATGCCTATGCATCGTATGTTGATACTTTAATTGAAAAAGGATATAAAGTTGCGATTGTAGAACAATTAGAGGATCCAAAAGAAACCAAGGGTATGGTGAAAAGAGATGTGGTTCAAGTTGTAACGAAGGGTACAAGAATTGATGCAAATATTGATTCTAAAAATAATAATTTTATTGCAAATATATATGATTTTTCTTATTGCTTTGGAGTAAGTTATGCGGATATTTCGACAGGAGAAGTTTATATTACTTTAATTGAAGGAGAAAAAGATAAGTTAATTAAAGAAATCGCTAGAAATAATTTTAAAGAAGTCATTGTAAGTAGTAATATTGATCGAGAAATTGTAGATATTTTGCGTAATCATTATGATGTATTAGTAACAATTACAAAAGAAGAATTAGAAGATAAAGCATATGCTTATATTTACCAAGATATTGAAGATATTCGTTTTGTCAAGACGTTGAAACATTTATTATATTATATTATTGATACGAAAAAAGGAGATCTTCATCATTTACAAAAAGCAAAAGTAATAGAAACCCATGATATTTTAGAATTTGATGTAAATACGAAAAAAAATTTAGAGTTAGTAGAAACTTTACGAAATAGAGAAAGACAATATAGTTTATTGTGGTTATTAGATAAAAATAAAACAGCGATGGGTTCTAGATTTTTGAAATATAATATAGAAAATCCTCTTACTTCTAAAGAAGAGATAGAAAGACGCTATAATATGGTCGCAAAGTTATCTACGGAATTTATTTTGCGAGATGATTTGATTAAAGAGTTGGGTAATGTTTATGATTTAGAACGATTATGTGGAAGAATTACTTATGGAAATTTAAATGCAAAAGATTTATTACAATTAAAAAGTTCACTAAAAGCATTACCAAATATAAAAAAGATTTTAAATGAGATTGGTTATGATAAAAAGATAGAAACCTTTGATGATTTATATTCATTATTAGAACGTACAATTTTAGAAAATGCTCCGTTTACATTACATGAAGGAAGATTAATTAAAGAAGGATATAATCAGGAATTAGATGAATTAAAAGCACTTAGTAGTGGTTCCAAAGATTTTATTTTAAAGATGGAACAAGAAGAAAGAGAAAGAACAGGAATTAAAACCTTAAAAGTAGGTTTTAATAAGGTGTTTGGTTATTATATTGAAGTAAGTAAAGGACAAACACATTTTATTAAAGAAGAGTATGGATATGATAGAAAACAGACACTTGCGAACTGTGAGCGATTTATTACACCAATTTTAAAAGAAAAAGAAAATATTATTTTAGGTGCAGAAGAAAAAATAATTAATTTAGAATATAAATTATTTATGGATATTCGAGAAGTAGTAAAACGATATGTTACGAGATTACAACAAACAGCAAAAATCATTAGTGAAATTGATATGTTGCAAGCATTTTCTATTGTTGCAGATTCTTATAAATTTGTACGACCAACCTTAACGAAAGAACGAAAATTAGAACTGATAGAGTGTCGTCATCCTGTGGTTGAACAAGTGATGAAAGATAAGTATGTACCAAATGATATTGTAATGGATCAGAACACTAATATTTTATTGATTACTGGTCCGAATATGGCGGGGAAATCAACTTATATGCGACAATGTGCAATTACGGTTATTATGGCACAAATTGGTTGTTTTGTTCCTTGTAAAAGTTGTACTATGCCTATTTTTGATAAGATTTTTACACGGATAGGAGCAAGTGATGATTTGGTTAGTGGGGAGTCTACTTTTATGATAGAAATGAAAGAAGCAAATTATGCTATTGAAGAGGCAACAGAAAATAGTTTAATTTTATTTGATGAATTAGGAAGAGGAACTGCTACTTATGATGGAATGAGTTTGGCGCAAGCAATTTTGGAATATATTCATGATAAAATTAAAGCAAAGATGATGTTTTCTACGCATTATCATGAATTAACTGTATTAGAAAAAGATTTGAAACATTTAAAAAATGTTCATGTGTCAGCGATCGAAGAAAAAGGTAAAGTGACTTTTTTACATAAAGTAAAGGCAGGAGCAGTAGATAAAAGTTATGGGATCCATGTAGCAGCATTAGCGAGACTTCCTAAAAGTTTAATTGCACGAGCAAATGATATTTTAAATGTATATGAAAAGAAAAATGTAAGAAAAGAAACATTTACACAGACTTCTTTATTTGAATTAACAGAAGCGGAAGTAGAACAAGAATCTAATGAGATAGAAGAGGCTTTAAAACAAATTAATTCATTAGAAATGACTCCTATGGAAGCATTAAGTTTTTTGTATGAATTAGAGAAAAAAGCAAAATCAAAGTAATTGAGATAAATTTGGAAGTATGATAAAATAAGGCAGGTGATAGGATGAAAAAAAGAAGTGAACTTCGTGAAATTATTATGAAAGTAGTATATCAAATTAGTATTTTAGAAGAAGCAAAATTAGATTATGATATTACTGAGTTAATTAAAGAACAATTAGAGATAGAAAATGAATTTGTAAGTAGTAGTGTTTTGGGAATTATGAAACAAAAAAAAGATATTGTAAAGAAAGCAAATCGATATTTAAAGGATTGGACGTTTTCTCGTTTAAATAAAGTGGATCAAGCTATTCTTGCCCTTGGTATTTATGAACTAATGTATACTGATACACCAAGTGTTGTGGCGATTAATGAAGCCATTGAATTATCAAAAAAATATTCGGATGAGGCGGTAACGAAAATGATTAATGGTGTATTAGATAAAATCTATCATGAAGAAGAAAAATAAAACGTTTGGTGGTGATAAGTTTGAATGATAAATATATAACGGTGTCCCAGTTAACTCGATATATTAAATATAAAATTGATAATGATGTGAACTTGAATGAAGTTTTCTTAAAAGGGGAAATTTCAAATTTTAAAGCACATAGTCGTGGACATTATTATTTTACTTTAAAAGATGAGACAAGTCGGATTAATGCCATTATGTTTTCTTCTAATACAAAAAAATTAAAGTTTATGCCACAAGATGGAATGAAAGTTTTGGTAACTGGGAAAATTAGTGTATTTGAAGCCAATGGTGGCTATCAAATTTATGTCAATGATATGCTAGAAGATGGAGTAGGAAATTTATATATTGCTTTTGAACAGTTAAAAAAGAAATTAGAAGCAGAGGGACTTTTTGATTCTGCCAAGAAAAAGAAAATTCCTAAAATTCCCACTCGTATTGGAGTAGTTACTGCTCCTACAGGGG
>CANQFX010000029.1 GCA_947600015.1 uncultured Bacilli bacterium | reverse complement strand
CCAAGAAAAAATTGAATGGCATGCTAGTAGAGTTTTAGCTAAAACAAATTATTTAATTCATACAGATGCCATAAAAAATTATATTGTGCCAACCTTAACAGAAAAACAAAAACAATACGTATATGCAGAAGAGGCTGATGTATTAAATGTTGCATTATTTGGTATGACAGCAAAAGAATGGAGAGAAATTAATCCAAAATTGGCTAAAGAAGGAAATATTAGAGATTACACTGATTTAGTACATTTAGTCATATTAAACAATTTAGAAAACTCTAATGCCGAATTTATTAAATTAGGATTATCACAAAAAGAAAGATTAATAAAACTTAATGATTCTGCTAGAAATCAAATGGAAATATTAAAAAATAATAATGGAATAAAAGAATTGGAAAATATTGATAAATACTTAATTGAAACTAAATAACATTGTCAATTTAGAAAAACACACTTGCATATTGGCAACTAATATGCATTTGTATGTAATTTTAGTAAACTAATTTAGCAAAAAACGACAATCAATCGATTTGACAAGTCAAGAGAAATGTATTATAGTATAGCACATCAAACGGAAATGGGGGAAAATTTATGAACGATAATTTTGGATTGGGGGCTTTTGGATTAGACATGATAGAATATCCAGATTCAAAAAAAAGTCAACCAATTTTTGCAAAAGAAGATTTTCAAACTAGTGAAAAGATGAGAATTGAACGTCAACGCTTAGAATGCATAAAAAGATACCATGAAGAACATCCAGATGCTATACTACCAAGTGGTGAATTTGGAAGTAGATCACATGGAGATGAAAACGGTAACATTGTAATGGAAAGAACATTTAGAAGAAGATAAAATTAATTTATGGTTACTTTAATCTTTATACATTAAAAGTAAAGTATGCGGATTTTATAAATAATATTAAATAATGTGCCATATTATAGTTAGTTAATGATTTATTACTAACTATAGAATATCGCATTTAATTAATTAAATAAATTTTTTTATTCATTTTGTTCATTTATAATTGAATTTCCAAACCATCATAAGCAATATGATAGCCATTTTGAATTGCTTCCTTTTCCATTTTTTCATGAGTATTATTTCCTTCATGAGAAATATGCGTAGCATAAACTAAAGTATTTTCATTGATAATATTCTCTTTTTTCATTTTATTTATTATACTTACAACTTTTCCAGCATCTAAATGTCCTCCATTATTAAAGCCTTCACCATAAGTTTGATCTAAAATTACTAAATCTAATTTATATTTCCTCAATATATCCCATGATTCTGATGATATTTCTAGCAAATCTGTACCATATAGTATTTTTTTATTATTTGAGGAAACGATATAAACAAGTGCCTCAATTCTATCATCATGTAATGAATTTATTGCTCTTATTTCATAATTGTTGTATTTTATTGAATCATTGTGTTTTAAAATATGCAATTGAAAGTTCATGTCTTTTTGCCAACCTTTATCAAATAAATCAAATGTAGGCTCTTCTTCCTTTACCCGATGATTTATATCATTTGCAGTTCCATTAGAGCAAAATATATCTAAATGAGTAAGATTTTTAGTAGCATATTCACTCCAACGAGTAATAAAATGTCCCCCATCAAAATGATCACTATGGGAATGAGTTTGCAACAAACATTTTATTTTACCCAAATCTATATCATATAGATTAGCCATACTGCATAAATCTGGACTCAAATCAATCAGCATTTCATTGTTAATAATTGCAGATGTTCTTTTTCTAAAATCTTTACCTTTATTAATTCGTGCTTGTTTACATATCTCACAATTACAAAACACTAGTGGCATACTAGTTGCTGCAGCAGTTCCTAAAAATCTTAATTTCATACTTGTATTTTTTTCGTTCTTTTCCATTAATTCATTCTCCTCGTATCAATTAATACAATTATACATTAAAATTTCATTTATTTAGACCGTATTTAAGAATTATTTCGAAATTAATTCAATTCACACGTTCATTGATTATGTCAATGTACAAGTGTGTTTTCTAAATTGATAAATGTATCAACTTATACCATAAATATTGTATCAAAATTTTAAACATTTTAAAACTCGAACTATGAAAGTCCGAGTTTCCTATCAATCTGGTGGAGCATAGCGGGATCGAACCGCTGACCTCCACGGTGCAAACGTGGCGCTCTCCCAGCTGAGCTAATGCCCCAGATACTAACTTCATAGAAGTCAGTAATTGAATTATAGCATAGTCAAATTTTCCTTGTCAACTTTTTTGGAACATTTTTTTTAAAAATTCTTCTTCTAAATAATACTTTCCTTGAATCTTAATTAAATGTCTTCTTCCCCGATAGAAATCCTCTTTTCCTTGAATTAGTTCTGATTTTTTATAATATTTTGGAAAAAGATATCGTTCTAATAAAAATTTTTCATACAATAGTTTCCTTTTCCTGTTTTCCACAATGATTTTATAAAGCAAGAAAAAGAAGAAAAATAAAAAATTAAAATTCAAATTAGAGGAATAAAGTAAAAATAGAAAAAAAAGTACAAAATAACTAATCATAATAACAAAATAAAAACTTTTTTGAAATGAAAAGTGAAGAGAAAATATTAAATTTAATAATTTTCCTCCATCTAAGGGATAAATAGGTAATAGATTAAAAATTAAAATTCCAAAGTGATAAATAAGAATAATCTCTCGATCTTTTGGTAAAAGAAAACATAAAATAAGAGCAGCTATATTTTGAAAAATTGGCCCCATCATTAAAATAAGAAATTCCTTAAAAATAGAAATATTTAAGGGCATATGAAATTTTGATATTCCCCCGAATGGATAAAGATAAATTTTATCTACTTCTACCCCCATCAGTTTTGCTGTTAAAAAATGACCTAATTCATGAATAATAATTAAAAAGCTAATAACAAAAAAAGGGATAAAAGAAGCAGTAAAAACAGCAAATAAAGAAAAGAAATAAACAAAAGGGTTTATTTCCACATACTTAAATATAGTCTTTATAATTTAAATTTTTCCCTTCCTTTTGAAAAATTAAGTATAACTTATCACTTTTGGCTTCGCCAATAAATTCCCCTTTTTCGATATAATCATATAATTTAATATTCGCAGCATTAATATTGGCATAGAACAAATCAATTCCATTAATTTGTTCTATCGTCACAGTAGTTCCATATCCCTCTTTTTCTCCCATGAATACCACGATACCACTTTCTAAGGCAGGAACCATATATTGGTTTGTGACTGTTAAGGCCACCCCATCTTTATAGGCATTTTTTTTGGAATAAGTAAGCGTTTCACTAAATACTGGTTGTTCCTCTTTTACAATTTTATCAATAGATAAAATATTACCAAAATGTTTTTGATAAAATTGCTTTACTTTAGTAAACTGAAAACTTTTCTCATACACGTTTTCAATAATCGTATTTTTTAACTTGGGATTCTCTTTTACCAAAATACAACCAATCAAAAATATAATAACGGTAATTAAAACATGATTTAAAAATCTACGAACACTTTTTTTTAGTACAAGTTTTTTCTTTACTATTTTCTTTTCCATAATGAATTCTCCTCTTCATTTCATTTTATGAAAAGAAAAAGATAAATATGCTAATTAATATTTACCTTATGATATTTTTTTGGTAAAAGATGAATCAATCCATAGATTATTTCTGCAAAAATAAGATTTAAAACGAGACTATGTGCAATTTTATAACCTAATTTAGGAAGTGTAATAGGAACTAAATTCAAAATATAAAATAAAAATGCTACCATACTTTCATAAAAACTAATCAGTAAAATAATATAAAAAATTAAACGTACGGCTGTAACTTCTAAATTTTTATACAAATAGTGAATTCCGAAAACAATCATGCCAAAAATAATTGCATGAAAAAATAGTAAGTTGGTATAAAATAAGTCATAACAAAATCCTAAAATAATGACACTAATATAATAATTTTTCTCTTTTTTAATATAGAATGGGTAAACTAAAAAGATACTGACCAAGGTAAGTAATGGTGTAAAAAAAGATAAATCTCCTACCATATAAGGAAGAAAGTTCGTTAAAATACCATCAAGTAAAAACGATATTATCATAATAAGTACTGGAATCATTTTACTTTCTCCTTTAGAATTGTGACATAATGAATTTCATTAAAATCCTGTTCTGTCTTAATATATAGTGTTTTACTTAAATTATATTTATCACTTTCAATTCCCTCTACAACACCAATATAAATACCCCCAGGAAATAACACTCCTAACCCACTCGTTACAATCGCATTTCCCTTTTCTACTTGAGCATTTTTATCAACGCCAACAACTTTTAGTCGCCCTGTTTTCTTATCATAACCATTTAAAATAGCATAGTTTTCCCCCGCCTTTGTTTTAATCGCAATACTAACCTTATAATTAATATCATCCGCAGTAATTAATTTAATTTCACTAGAATGATTGGTCACTCTTGAAACTTTTCCAATCAATCCTTTTTTCGTAATTACCGCCATCCCCTCTTTAATTCCATCTTTTTTACCTTTATCTACAGTCAAGTTTTGAAACCAATAACTCTTATTTCTAGAAAGAATCGTTGCATTTTCTATATCATACTCTGTCAATGTTTTATTTAATTCTAACACTTCCTTTAATTCTTGAATTTCTTCTTCCAATGAAGTGTTTACATTTTTTTGAATTAAATAACTTTCACTCTGATCTTTGCCTTTTTCTTTATTTAAACTAGTAAAAGGAAACATAATCACTTTATTGATAGTGACAGAAACATCTTTTAAAATCGATTCCACTCCTGTTTGCTTTCTACTCAATTGAAGAGATGCTAATAATAAAATGATAACTAAAATAACCAATAATATAATTTTTATGGTATTGTTTTTTTTCTCTTTTTTTAAGTACATAGCCTCATCTCTTTTCTTTTTTTATTTATTATATTATATTTTACTATTTCTTACAATTAGAGATTTAAAATATTTTTATGTTCATAAAAACTATAAAAAGAATCATTTCCAACAATAATATGATCTACTACAGGGATTCCTTGAATTGTCCCAATTTTCATCAACTTTTCTGTTAATAAAATATCTTCTTTGCTTGGTGTTACATCATTTGAGGGATGATTATGCATACATACAATACTAGAAGCACTCATCCTACATGCTTCTTTAAAAATTTCTCTTGGATGCACCGTACTACAGTTTAATGTTCCCATAAATAATAATTTCCTTTCTATTAATTCCTGTTTATGATTAAAATAAAAGCAATAAAAATATTCTTGTTTCAGCCCTAAAAAAAGATATTTAGCATCCTCCCAAATAGCCTCTGGAGATGTTAATTTTTTTAATTTCTTTTCTGTCTTTAAAAAAATTCTCCTTCCTAATTCTATGGCCGCAACCATCTCTATTGCTTTTACTTCCCCGATTCCTTTTATTTTCATTAATTCTTGCATTGTTATTTCGGAAAAAGAAGATAATTTATAGTTTTTTAATAATTCAATTGCTAATTCTTCTACATTTTTATCCTTGGTTCCTGTCTTTAATAAAATTGCTAACAGCTCTTTATCTGTAACATTTCTTCCTCCTACTTCTTTTAATCTTTCTCTAGGTCTTTCTTGTTCAGGAATTTCTTTTATTTTATAACTCATATACACCTCTATGTATTATTCAAAAAAAGAAACTACTTTTCTACTCTTTTTGCATTACTTGTTCATAATTTGCTAAAACTACTTCTTCAATAGTTAAAATTTCCTCTTCCTCAGTAGTATTTTCAATTAACAAATCAAATTGAGAAACATTATTATAAAACTCTTCATTCGATATATTTTGTTCTTTAATATAGATGGGATACCCTTTTTCTTCATAAATTTTCTTCATTTTATTGGCATTTTTTTCACTTCTAGTAATACCTAAATAAACATAATATTTTCCCTCTCTATAATCAATCGTCTTAGGATCCAATTTTTTCGTATTTTCTTCCATTGCTTCTTTGGACTGATAAACTCCCTCTTGTAAAAAGTAATAAGAATTTCCCTCTTCAAATACACTAGCAATTACTTCTCCATTATGCAAAAAATTACCAACAATCAACCCCAATATAATTGCTACAAATCCTAGTATCAATGTCTTTTTCATATTCTTATCACCATATCTAAGGTAACAAATCCATGACTCAAATTTTGTCGTTTTTTCAGAAGAAACGAAAAAATTACATTTTATTTACAGAAAAAGAAAACAGAAGTTCAAAATCACTTCTATTTTCTTATTACAATCATATTTCTTTACTAATGAACAATCTTTTTTAAGACATATTCCTTCTGTTCTTTTTTTAGAACTTTTTGATTAGAAAATACATAACGCTCAAAAGTTAAATTGACATTATTCTTTATTTTTTTCGGTGTAAGTACCAAAAATCCAGGAGTACTTTTATTCGTTCTTCTATTAGGCATACTATCACTGATAGTTGGTAATTTCACTTTTCCTGGTAGAAAATCTGCTTCATGGGAATGTCCTGAAATAATGAATTCCTCTTGCATAAGAGCATCTTTCTTTTGAGAATGATGCTCAAAAGAAATAGGATGCTGAAATACTTTAAAATATGCTTGATAATACCCTAATCCAATCATATTAGGATTCATTTCTTCTAATAATGCTAAAATATCATCCCCATGTTTTTTATATTTTTCATCATGATTTCCTGCTAAGAAAAACATTTTCATTTCTGGAAATGAACGAAATACTTCTAAAATATGTTCTACTTGTAGCGCATAGTTATTATATTTTAAATCGTATTTTACCATGCCATCGCCAATATCTCCTCCATGGAATAAAGTTTTAATTTTTGCCTTTTTTAAGAAATCTTTCAATTGTTCTAAATAGAAAATATTTTCCTCCCTACTTCCCAAATGTGTATCAGAAATAAATATGGCCTTTTCCTCTAAATTCGTAAAACTAATATTTTTCAAATATTCTTTTCTTAGATAATATTCCACATCCCAAGGAAGCCTCATTTCTGTTTTATGATGAATGATTTTATAAAAATCCCTTAATAATTCATACTTTGGCACTTCTAATTCTTCTTTCATCTTATAAAAATTCATTTCTTCTTTCGCCATAGATACGATTTTTTCTAGTTCTTTTGTCATAAAACCCCCTATTTGTTACTTTTTTTATGATTTTAAATTTTTTAATTTTTCTTCTTCTTCTTTTAATTTTTTACGATCCATCGCTACAATATTTTCTGGTGCTTTCTTTACATAATTCTCATTAGAAAGTAATTTTTTTCTTCTTTCAATTGATTGTTCTAATTTTTTAATTTCATCTAATTTAGAAGAAGCATCACTCACTTCTTGTTCAAAGAAATAAGTAATCATAATATTAGTCGATTTATAACTAGCACTAATCATATTATCTGGATCATCACTAGTAAGATTTTCTTCTTGAATTTTTAATTGAGAAGCATAGATAGGAATAAATTCTTCTTTTTTACATTCGAAATTAATCCATGCTTTTTTTGTAATTTTATTTTTTGCTTTTAGATTTCGAATAGCGACAATATCTTCTAAAATTTTTTCTAACTCCTCTTTTTCTTCTTTATAGATTTCTTTTTTATTATATTCTGGATAAGAAGAAATCATAATAGAATTACTATCTTTCATTGGAAGTTTAGAATAGATTTCTTCTGTCACATAAGGCATAAATGGATGAAGTAATTTTAAAATAGTCGTTAAAACATCAAATAAAATACTTTTTGAAGTTTGCGTCATATGTGACTTTGTAAGTTCAATATACCAATCACAAAAGTCTTCCCAAATAAAAGTATATAATTCATTTCCTACATTATGAAAATTATACTGATTCATATTTTTTATTGTACTTTTAATGATTTCATTTTTTTTCGTTAGTATCCATTTATCATACAGGGTAAGTTCTTCTTCTATGATTCTCTTTTCTTTTACATCTTCTATATTCATCAAAACAAACCGAGAAGCATTCCATAATTTGTTAATAAAATTCCATGAAGATTTGATTTTATCCTCATCATATCTTAAATCCATACCAGGTGCAGAATTCGTTGTTAGAAAGTATCGAAGAGAATCCGCTCCATAAGTATCAATAACATCCATAGGATCGACACCATTGCCCAAAGATTTAGTCATTTTTCGCCCCTGTTTATCCCGAATTAATCCATGGATAAGACAGTCTTTAAATGGTCTTTTTCCAATAAATTCTAACCCTTGAAACGTCATACGATTAACCCAAAAAGGAATAATATCATATCCTGTCACTAACACATCATTGGGATAATAACGTTCTAACAATTCTGTTTTTTCTGGCCAACCTAGTGTCGAAAAAGGCCAAAGAGCAGAAGAAAACCAAGTATCTAAGACATCGCTATCTTGAACCCAGCCTTTCCCTGGAGAATCTATTTGAACTTTTACTTCTTCCCCTTTATACCAAGCAGGAATTCGATGTCCCCACCAAAGTTGTCTAGAAATACACCAATCATAAGTAATTTCCATCCAGTGATTCATTGTTTTTTCATAACGAGCAGGAATAAAGTTTACTTTTGTATCTTTATTTTTTTGATTTTCTAACACTTGATCTGCCAAAGGACGCATTTTTACAAACCATTGCTTGGAAAGATATGGTTCAACAACAGCATCGCTTCGCTCACTATGTCCCACAGAATGAGTCATTTCTTCTACCTTGATTAATAAATCTTGTTCTTTTAAATCCTTCACTAACTGTTCTCGACAGGCTTCCCTTGTCATACCACAATATTTCCCTGCATTCTCATTCATCGTAGCATCTGGATTCATCACAACAACTCGTTCTAAATGATGGCGATTGCCGACCTCAAAGTCATTGGGATCATGCGCTGGTGTAATCTTAACAACACCCGTGCCGAATTCTGGATCTGCGTGAATATCGCCCACAATCGGAATTAATTTATTTACGATGGGTAAAATTACTTTTTTGCCAATATACTTTTGATATCTTTCATCTTTTGGATTTACCGCTACAGCAGTATCACCAAATAACGTTTCTGGACGTGTTGTTGCGACCTCTAAATATTCCTCACTATCTTCTATAAAATATTTTAAATGATAAAAGGCACCTGGATCTTCTTTGTAAATTACCTCTTCATTGGATAATGCGGTCATTTGTTCCGGATCCCAATTGATAATTCTTTCTCCTCGATAGATCAATCCTTTATTATATAGATCAATAAATACCTGATTTACAGCACGATTCAAACCTTCATCTAAAGTGAAACGTTCTTTCGTATAATCTACAGAAATTCCCATTTTAGCCCATTGTTCATGAATGGTTTTCGCATATTCTTCTTTCCATTCCCAAGCCTTTTTCAGCCATTCTTCGCGCTTCATCTCTCTTGGCTTAATTCCTTGTTCTTTTAAACGTTTATCTACTTTTGCTTGAGTAGCAATTCCAGCATGATCCATTCCTGGTAACCACAAACAATCATATCCCTGCATTCTCTTATAACGAATAATAATATCCTGCAATGTCACATCCCAAGCATGACCCAAATGCAATTTTCCAGTAACGTTAGGAGGAGGTATAACGATACAAAATGGTGGTTTATTGCTTTTACTATCTGAGTTAAAATATCCCTGTTTTTTCCATTCCTCATATTTATTTTTTTCAACTTCGATATGATTATATTTTTTATCTAACATCTTCTTCCCTCCGATCCATATATCTGTGAATAATCATCCTAATTTCTTCTAACTGTTCTTTTAATTTAGGATTGGTTGCCTTATTTTTATAAATATCAATTTCTTGATTAATGTAATCTTTTTTTCTTAAAATATGAATACTTTCCTGAAAAGCAATATCAAAAACAAACCCTAATGATATGGCAAGTTTATCTGCTTTCGTCTCTTCGGTTGTCCTTTTGACGACAGATTCATTTTTTAATTGATTTAAGATTCCCTCTGAAAATATATCATCATCGATAGGAAGAGAAATTCCCCCTGTTGTATAAAGATATAAAATATCAATTTTATCTGCATCTCTTACTAAATTACAAAATAAACGTTCTTGTTCTGTTAAATCTTCAGGAAGTGCATATTTATTATGATATTTTACTGCTTTTAATATTAATGGTTCAAATGCTTTATCGACAGAAAATTTGGAAATAAAATGATTCTCCTTTAATATTTCTACTCCTAAATCGCCATGATCAATACTTTTTGAATCAGCAAAAGTTTGATATCTTTTATACTGTTCAAATCTTGCAATGTCATGTAAAAGACCACATAATTTAGCAAGTTCAATCTCTTCCTCTGTTAGTCCTTTTTTTCTTGCAATCTCCTCACATAAGTTTACAACGCGAAACGTATGCTTCATCTTTAATTCGATTTTTTCTCCATATGCCAAATAAGATTCTGCATATTTTAAAAATTCTTTCTTTGCTTCTTCCATTTTTCCCTCCAAAAAAATACGACTCCTCCCTAAGGACGAAATCGTATCGTGGTACCACCTTATTTTCTATTTTCATAGCTTGACATTGTTAACGGAATGATCCGGGATTTCTTACTTATTTCAGAAACCATGCTCCTCTGCTACCTTCCATAAAACCAATATTCATTTTCACCAACCATGAACTCTCTAAAAATAAATTTTATGTACTCCTCAGATTCTTTGCATCTATTTGAAATTATATCAAATTTTCATTATTATTTCAATTCTTATCCACTGTTTTCTGTAAATTCAACTTTAATTTTGCTTTTTGGTTTGTTGTTTTTTCCCTTTTTACAACAGAACATAATCCTATATCTTCTACCGAAAATCCAAGTTTTACAAAAACATCATAAGGATCTAAGAAATCAGCATTCTCCATCATTTTCTTTAATTCACCAATAGAAAACTGATTTTTTTGAATGAGCTCTATCGTTTTTGTCGCAAGAACTTGTCCTACAAGATAAGGATATTCATAATACCAATGAGAAAACTGATTTTTAATCAATCCCTCGATACATAAATCACAGGAAAGATTGGCAGATAAAACAGGATGAAAGCATTCTGGGGCTTCTGTTTCTAATACTTCTAAATATTCTTTAGTAAAAGTTTCCCTTTGAATTTTTATTAACTCCTCTTGTCTTTGAATCTCCCCTTCTTCGGTAATACTTCCTTTCTCTATATAAGTAGACATATAATAAAATAAATCAAAAAGTTTTGTTCCAATAGCATAAGTATTTTGATTTCTTGGTTGTTGCATTTGCTCCAAAACCTCTTTCGAATATCCCTTTTTCCTTAGAAACATGAACGTATAAAATTCATAAGTAATAGAAAAATATTCTGCTAATGAATTGCTTGGCTTCTGATTCTTTGCTTTTTTACTTTTACTATAATAGTGGGCAAATTCATGAAAAAAAGTAGAGAAATCATCTAACATATTTTTTTGTTCCATAATTAAATAAGGTTGACCATCTATTTCAATACAACAATTCATAGGAAAACTAGCAATGGATATCCCATATTGATATAAACCTAGTTTCTCGATAATGCTTCTCTTTTTTAAATCATCCTCTTTTTGAATATAAATAATATACTCATCCGCAAGAGACTGTAAATAGAAATCTACATATTCTAACGTTGGATCTAATTCTGTCAATAATTCTATGATATATTGTTGCAATTGATGATATGGTAATTTTACTTGGATTTTTTCTTTCATGGTTTCTTCTTTTTCCATTAAATCCTGCAATACAACTGCACCCTGTTTTTTCATAACAGGAAGCAATGCTTTCATATTGTGGAAAAAGAAAGAATCGGTTTCATCTAGTGTTTCTCCCTCTATTTGTTGAGGAAGTACTAATTTATTTAACTCTCTTTTGATTAAAGCATTGAGTAAAGGATAACGACCTTTTTTTCGTAAATATAATTCCAAGAGTTCTAAAGATGGATTGGTATTAGGAAATTCATTTAAATAACGATTTCTTATTTCTTGATATAACTGCTTCTTATCAGGAATTTGATTAGCGTCTATCTTATCGTGATCAATGGCTTCTCTTATCATAAAAATACTTAACAATTCATGATCTTGCAACTGAGCTAATTCCATCATAGTACCCCCTTTCACAATGATGTTTATTATATCACATTTTCTTAATCTTATCAAGAAAAAAGCAGACTATTTCTTCATTTCTGCTTCATATAATTTACAATATTCTTTATTTGATTTCAGCAAACTTTGATGTGTTCCTTCTGCTTCAATCTTCCCATCATTTAAAAACAAAATACGATTACTATGAATCACCGTACTCAAACGATGAGCAATAATCAAAATAGTATAATCTTTTTGTAAATTTTCAATTGCCTTTTGAATATGAGATTGGGTTTCATTATCTAAGGCAGAAGTCGCTTCATCAAAAAGAATAATTTCCGTTTTTTGAATAAGTGCTCTAGCAATCGCAAGCCGTTGCTTCTCACCACCAGATAAATTAACGCCTCCTTCTCCAATTAAAGTATCATATTGATCTGGTAAAGCTTCAATAAATTCATCCAAACAAGCTAATTTACATGCTTGTCTCATTTCTTCTTCTGTTAAATCATTTTTTACTAATCTTAAATTATCACGAATACTTAAATTAAAAATATATGGATTTTGGCTAATTACTGTAATATTATCGCGAATCGATGACTTATCAAGTTCATTAATATCTACTCCATCAATCGTAATTTTCCCCTCATTCACTTGATACATTTTGCAAAGCAAAGAAAAAATTGTACTTTTTCCTACTCCACTTTTCCCTACAAAGGCTACCGTTTCATTTGCATGCACATGAAAACTAATATGATCGAGCACTTTCTTTTCCTTTTCATACTGAAAGGATACATCTTAAATTCAAAATTCCCTTCTACTTTCTCTAAATGTTTCGTACCAAACTGTTCTTTTGGAAATTCACTACTTTCAATAATAGAAAATATTCTACTAGAAGAAAGATTAAAATCTTTTAATTTTTCTAATAAAATACTAAAATAATCGATAATAGAAGTGACTCTTCCCATATAGTTATGTACTACCAAAGCAGAAGCAATCGTAAGTTCATTAAAATAAATAAAGTATACTAATAATAAAATAATTATAACATCCGTAACATCTAACAAAGTTCCACGAAAAAAAGAATATTGATTATCTGTTTTTACCATTTGATAACGTTCCTGATTTAAATCTTTTACTTTTCCTTCTAATTCATTCATAAAACTTTCTTCGGCACTAAGCATTTTTATATCTCGTATTCCTCGTACTAATTCGCCAATAAATCCAGATATTTTTTCATTCTTTTTGCGGAAAGATTTATCCTTTTCTGTCATAACACGAACTCGTCTACTTTCCACTAAATAAATAATAAATACCATGAAAATTAAAGTAATAAAAACAATCTTATTAATAATAAAAATAGCCCCAAAAATACCAATATTCGTTATAATATTCGTTAGATAAATATTTAATACATTAAAAACATCTGCAATTCTACTAGTATCATTAGTTAATCGCTGAATAAAGACTCCTGAAGAATGTTGATCAATACAGTTATTTTCTAATCTTAAAATTTCTCTTCCTAAATCAGATTGAATTTTAATAAATGTTTCACGATAAATTTTAGAAGAAAAATAACGTGTAAGATAGGATACTACATTCCGCATTGTTTCTACACCAAACAAAACAAATGTAATCACAATTACTTGAAGATAGGCATTCTCTGTTAAATTTACAATAATCCTTGCACTTAATAATGGAACTACAATACTAATTACAATATGAACGAAATTAGTAAAAAGATAAGCAATTAATCTTTTCTTCTGATCCTTTGCATATATCCAAGCAAATTTTAAATTATAGAATAACTCTTTCATACTATATACCTTTTATCTTCTATAGTATAACATGATTTTTATCTAATTCCAAATTTATCTAGAAATTTTTCATTGATTTTAATCTATGATATAAGGACTATTTGCAGTTCCATCTCCTCCATGATAATTGGTTCCTGCCTTCAGTGAAACACAAGGACGGACACCGGCATCATTGTGCACGACACGGATATCCACGTCGCCAGTCAAACCGACGGTATACATCATTGCGCGATCGAGGGTGCGAAAAGGCGACCCAAGCCAGTAAGTACTCCCTGTATATAGATAATAACTATTATTGTCACTAGTTGTTCCTCCTGCTAACATGACTTCATCTATCGTCAGTAGTCCTGTCTTATATTGTAATCTTCTATTTCCTACTGTAAACTCATCTACTGCTCTTGAACATTCTAAACTTAATGTTCCTTTTAAATCTTTTTCACGGCTTCCAAAATATAAGTCACCACTTAGAGTTCCTGTTGGAGACCATCCTCCTATATCATAGATACTTCGATCATTACACCATATCGTATCTTCTAGCCTGTCACTATAACTTGTCATATGTTCTTTATACCATGTATTTTCTATATAATCCTTTATTATTGAATTTGTTTCATTTTTATCTAACATATTTATTAAAGCATCCCCTATTTTCTCTCCTCCACTTAATGTTATATAATCATAATAGTTATAACTACTACTTTCATATTTATGTGTATAGAATCGCACACTACTACAACTATAGGTTCCTCCACACGAATAATGATGCGTATTATCTAAGGTGCTAGATGTTGTTTGTAAGGTATATTTTCCTCCACTATAAC
>CANQFX010000028.1 GCA_947600015.1 uncultured Bacilli bacterium | reverse complement strand
TCTTGCATAATTGACTAACGCAATTCCTGCTGTAGAACCACGATTCTGATTGGATGAGCCATTACGACCACTGTCAATGATTTGTTGTCTATTACCCCCATTGGGATCAATATAACGATTGATACTGCTATTCATTTGTTCCTTAGCTACTTTTACTTGTTCCCAACAAGCAGACAAAGAGAACCTAGAATTTTCAAAAGGTATCCAACTAATTGCTATATCAATAACCGCCGGCAACAAAAAACAAACAATCGTTGCCAAAAAACGATTCGTTAATTTTTTCATACCGTCTTTTTCCTCTGGATTAATGGTCAAAGTGATTAATTGAACTGTAACTCCTGCCATCAATAATAAAGGAACGAAAATTTGAAGTATATCTAATGCTTTTCTTAAAATATCTAGAATATTTACAATTCCATAATCACTACAACAAGTTCCTAATACATTATTACAATCTAGAATTTGAAACATTGTCATATTACTTCACCTCTATTTCTTATTATACAATATTATTTTGATTTTTAGGTCTACTAATTGCTAAACCATCTCCAATATCTAAAATCTCTGTTGTATATTTTTCATTTTTATGTAAAAATTCAATATACTCTTTTACTTTTCGAACTAGAGCTCTTAAGTTTTTACTTTTAATTTCTTCTTCTTTTTGATGTACTAAACCGTGAAAATTCATATTATCTGTAATGATTGTACCATTAGGTAATAAATTTTTTTCAAATTTTTCAAAAAATTTTATATTCTGAGCTTTAGCAGCATCAATAAAAATTAAATCAAATTTATCTTCCAATTGCACATCTAAAGCATCTTTATAAATTAATTGAATCCGATCTTCCAATTCTAATTTTTTAATATTTTTCAAGGCTTCTAAATATCTTTTTTCATCTCGTTCAATACTCGTAATAGATACATTAGGACTAGCAAGTGCCATTAAAATAGCAGAATATCCAATGGCTGTTCCTATTTCTAGTACTTCCCTAACATCATTTTTAATAATATAATTGGTAAGATAAGAAATTCCTTCTTCTACCATAATGGGTACATTATTTTGATCTGCATATTCTTTTATTTGTTTAATAATCCCAAAATAATTTACCATATCCATTCTCCTTTTTCCTTAATTTCTGGCACCTTTTTCTCATGTTCTTGTAATGTTTTTGTATAATGAATTTCCCCTTTTTTATCGGCAACAAAGTATAAATAAGCACTATTCGTAGGATAAATGCTTGCTTCAATACTAGAAATACTAGGATTACAAATTGGTCCAATTGGTAGCCCTAATTTAGAAATATTTCTAGTATTATACGGATTATTTACATTAAACTCTTCCGTAGTTAAATCTTTTGTCATAGGATACTGCAAAGCATAATACGCAGTAACATCACTTCCTAGATTCATATTGTTTGCCATTCGATTATTAAAAATTCCGGCAATCATTTTTCTATTTTCTATATTGGTTCCTTCTAATTCTAATATAGAAGCCATCGTAATAAAATCATGAATATGAATAGATAATTCATTTTGATATTTTTCTAATTTCTTTTCTTCTTCTTTTAACATAACCTCTATAATATTTTCGACCTTTACTTCTTTATCTTTAAATTCATAAGTATCTGGTGCAAGATAACCTTCTAATGGATAATAAATACCGTCTTGTAATACTGCATCAGTCAAAAACCAATAATTTTGAATTAATGTTCGAATGTAGTCTTTATTTTGCATAATAGAAATTACTTCTTCATAAGTATGATTTGTATTCTCTGCAATAACATTTGCATAATCTGTAATCCTTTTCCCTTCTTTAAATGTTAGCCGAACAGCATTTGGATTATAAGTATTTCCTTTTTCTAATACGATAATTATTTCCTTCATACTCATACTTTTTTTCAACATATAAGTAGATGCTTTCAAGGAATGGATATGATTTATTTTTACATACAAATGAAATACTAATTCACTTTTAATTAAATTCTTTTCTTTTAGAATGGATGCGATTTTTTTTGTTGAAGTTCCAGCGGGAATTACAACTTCAATATTTGCATTGCTTTCTTTTGAAACAGGGGAAGTAAAATAAAACCAAGAAATAAATAATCCAACAGCAAACAAGAGGATTATCATAAGAACAATAAACAATGGTTTTGCTTTTCTTTTTTTAACTACCATATTCTCCTCTATAAAAATAAGATAAGCTATTGTTCGCTATCATCACTCATCTTATTTCTAACTTCCTCTTGCAATGTATTTAAAATTGTTTCAATCACTTTCCATTCATTTTCTGTTTCAATCGCTTCTAATTTACCTTTTGGATTATTGGGATCATAAATAGAAGCATATACTTGAATATTTCCCTTTTCATCTTTTGCATTATCTGTATATACAATATAACTTTTCTTCGTCTCTTCGTTATCAAATGTAAATAACACATCATATATAAATTCTTTTCCGTTTTCATCTATGATAGAAAAAGTGTTTTTTTGCATAATTATTTCCCTTTCTTATCTAAAAATGTCTGTAATATTATGGTTGCGGCTATACTATCTACCACGCTTTTTCTTTTTTTTCTAGAAACATTTCCCTGAATTAACATGTCAGTTGCACTTTTCGTACTTAATCTTTCGTCTTGTAAATAGATAGGAATATTTAATTTCTTTTCTAATTTTTCTTTAAATTCTATACTCAAATTTCCTTTTTCTCCAATGGTATTATTCATATTCTTAGGAAATCCTAATACAATTCCATCAATTTCTAATTCTTTCACAATTTGACTGATTTCTTCTATTAATAAATCATAATTTTCTTGATGCTTTATTGTTTTATAACTTGTAGCGATAGTGTTCGTTTTATCACTTAATGCCATTCCTAATGTAGTACTACCTAAATCCAATCCTAAATATCGCATTTATGAATTCTTATAAAATTCAGTAAGCAAAATCTCAACAATTTTTGCTCGATCAATTTCTTGGATTTTATTTCTAGCCTCTTTATAACTAGAAATATATCCTGGATCTCCACTGATTAAATAACCAACAATTTGATTCGTTGGATTATAGCCTCTTTCTTCTAGGGCTTCATATACTTCTTTTAATGTAGTACGAATTAGTTCTGTATCCATATCTATCACATTGAATAGACTTGTTTTTTCCTGTTGCACTCTATCACCTCACTATAATATTATAATTCTATTTTAGCACTCCTTGCATAGAATTACAAGAACGGATTCCTTCTTTCATCCAATCTATACAAAAGTCACGACTACTTTATTCTTTTTTTAGCTGTCTTCTAATATAAGTTTTGACATTCCGTTGTGGTCTTTTTTCTTTTAATTTTTGTAGCTTATCTTTATTTCTAATTGCCCATAGAAGTTCTTCACCATTTAGCTCAGAGTCTATCCATTCCTTAAGTATATCACGATCACATAAAAAATTAGGATTTTCCTCGAATAGGTCGGCAATGGTGGTTAAAGAAGTGAGTGGAAGCTGATTGTACAAATCAATTTGTTCTTCTGTCAAATTTAAAATTTGAGGAACACTCAAATATACCCAATAAATCCATTTTAAATTACTAATATAATCTGGCTTTTTTGCCAGAACTGCTTGAATTTTTGTTAAACAAGTGCTACGAAAAGGCGTAATCTGCTGACTCATATGATTGATCCATGTAATTTGTTCTTCTGTTAAGTTTGCAATTTGGGGTGCTTCTAAACATTGAAGGGCCTCATAATGAATTTCACTAAAATCAAAATCACCATTAATTTTTAAAATATCATGCATTTTTAATAAGTTATCCTCATATACGATAGAACTAATTTGACTTTTTTGAATTTGCGTTCTTCCCTCCAATAAACTTTTTTTATATGGTTGTAAAGCATCATCCTCTTTTTCTAAAGGAAAACATTCTAATCTCTTTTTATTTAAATAATCCTGAAACACAAATTCATTATCATCATAACAAATCCAACGATCTCTTTTTAAAATTGTAGTAAATGTTTCCCATAATTCATCCTTTTTGTCATAATATTTTGTTTCTTTATATAATACATGAAAACTTTCTTGGTTCAATGCATAAATATCTATAAATTCTTCCTTATTTTCAAAATATTTGGAAACTTCTCGATCCAAAAAACAAGGCAATTCATCTTGTAGAAGATGAGGATGTTTTTCATGTACAATAGATAAAACATCAATCGTATCATGATTGATGGCAAGATAAGAGAATACTAAAAAACGGTAATTACTAGAAGAAATCGAAAAATCTTCATTCCTCTCCTCCACCTCTTCAAATAAATGTTCCCTAGTCCAAGGATGATTTAATATTTTTGATATCATTTCATCTGTTTGTTGTTGTTTTACATCATCTAACCAAAGACCTAATCTTTCACAATCCAAACGAATCATTTCTATAATACTTTTTACATAACTCATATGAAATCTTCCTCCCTGACTAATATCTTAATAATTTTTTTGTAGTACTTTACTCTCATCTAGCTCCATATTTTGCTTTTTTAAATTTCCTTTAATGATAGAAAGAATTTTTCTATTTTGTAGTTTAGTTTTATATGAACGAGCATTTAAATCATACTTTTCTATATATTTTGAAATTGTTTCTTTTCCTTTTTCTGTTAAATAAATGGTATCTTCCTTAATCAATGGCAATAGCCACAAAATATGATAATAAACTAATTCTAACGAACAACTAAAATGCTCATTTTCCTCAATCCTATTGCATAACATACTTTCACAATCTCTTTCAATCGCTACTTGAAACATCATTTGTTGCTCCTCCGTAAAAGAAACAATTTCTTCTTCTGAGAAGCGATATAATAAACATTCTGTACCCACCAACCACTCTGTTGAAATATTATGCTCAATTAAACTTTTTATTTTCTCCAGTTGCCTTGATTGTCTATGATATGTTAATATAAGGCTTTTTTGATCCTCCGTTAGGGTTTCCAATAAACTTTTCCGAGAAGGAGAAATACTATTTTCTTCCTCTGTCACAGGAAAGACAGATAACGTTTCAAACGTTAATAAATTATGAGTTCCTTGAATAGCAGGATTCCTTTGAACAATTTCTAACATATCATTTAAAATTTTCGTTCTTTTTTCGGGAACTTCCTTTCTCAATGCCAATTTTAGTTCCTCCAACCAATTAGAATCTCGATCTAAAAATCGCATGCATGCTTCTTCTTTTAACAAAGGTAACAGACTCTTAATAGCAAGCTAGTAGGCTATGCTCTTGTATTATTTGAGATGGCAAATTCTCTACTGCTTCCCAAGTATCATTATAAATAGCCCAATAATAGATAAACCATAAGTTAAATAAGCGATGATATCCTAAATCTTGTTTTTTTTCTTCATCATTTGCAAACATAATATAAAGTCCTACATCCCCTTGCATTTTTGGTTGTTGTAGTATTTGAAGCATTACTTTTTCTGTGTATTCTTTTCTTTCAAGTGTTAATTGTAATTGATTTTCAAATAATTTCTTTTCAATCATGCGTATGATTATATTTCCATTCACATTCTCCGTCATTTTATCACCCAATTTCTTTTATGTTAAATATTCTTTTTCTCCTATATTTTTTCTATTTTCTTTCTCAACAAGTTAAATCTCATACCATTTTTAATATGAATTGAAACAACAATTCACTTAAAAAAAATTTATTGATTGTATTTTGTATATTATTTTTTATATTTCAGAGTTCTTTTTTTGTAAAATTTTTGGTCGATTATTCTTATTTAAATCTTTCTTTATGATTGAAATTAATTGATTCATTTGATGAGAATAACTAGGAACGTCTTCATAGAAACACCAATTCGTACGAATTTTTGGATGATTTTCTACATATTTTATCATCTTTGAGATCCCTTTTTCTGACAATTGAGATAGTTTTCCTAATAACTTCGCCTTAGATAAAAAATTAATAATTCCCACATATGTAATCTCTTCTGGACAACAAAAAGTTAAATCTTTTGTTAATTCCTCCTTTATATCATCCAGCACCCGAGCTCCACGTAATCGGTATATCATATATAGTTGTTCCTTTGTCAACAACAAAATTTGATCTGGTTTAAAATTCTTTAGTGTATAAGGTTCAAGAAGATCTAGTCTTTCATCATCCATATGATGTTCTATTAACATTTTAATTTTTTTGAGTTCTTCTTCATTAAAGCAATAATAAGAAACAACTTCTTTCTGAGTTTCTGTCATTTCCTCTAACATACTTCTTTCTGAGGAAATCAAGGTATTATCTTCTATTACTCTAGGAAATACAGATAAGGTTTCAAACGTTAACAAATTATAGTATTTCTCACTGTTTGATTGTTTACAAATATCAGGATTCCTGTTGATAATCCCTAAAAAATCCTTTAACATTTTAATTTCCGCTGCTCTTTCTTGATAAGAAAATTTCTGATCAATTTTATTAAGATCCTTAGCATATTTAAAAAAAGAATTTAGATTTTCTTTATCTTTCAAAAAATTTGCAAAATCTTCATCAAAAATTAACAATAACAAACGAATATTGAAATGCTCCTCATGGGAAACAATGAAATCAATAAAATCTGTCATTTTATGATAATAGGCCCAATAACAAATAATGATACTGTCAAAATAAAATGGAATCATTGTTTCATTTTTTTGGGCTGCACTAACAAAACCGTTGATAAAAGAATCAACCAATATGTTTTGTATACCATTATCTGCTTCTTTTTGTCGTTCTTCTTCTAAGACAATTCCGCCTTCTTCTAAATAAGTATGAATCATCTCAAATAACTTTTCCATATATTTCACTTCCCCTTTTATACTAAATGGAACGATCTATTTTATACTTTTTGGTATGTTTTTTGCCTTTCACATCGTTTTATATCTTTTTTTATGATATGGATAATACGATTAATAACCATAATATGAACCCCATCATAGTAAATCGCATCTTTAAGTTCTTCCTTATGAATGTTAAAATATTTGATTAATTTTTTTTCACCTTCATCTGACAAACTACCTAACCAACTAATTGGAATATTATTAGAATGTAATAAACAAAATAGTTCAAAAGAAATCAAATCAGGCGAAATAACAAAATCTGGTTTTTCTTGAAGAAGTGCTTTAAAATCGGAATCTAACACAGATATCTCATCGTGTACTTTCCGTATCATTTCAATTTGTTCTTTAGAAAATAATAAAATTTGCTCTGGATTAAAATCCTCTAATATATAAGAATCAAGAAGTTTTTCATCATCTATATGATTCTCTATTAATATTTTAATTTTTTTGAGTACTTCTTCATTAAAGCAATAATAAGAAACAACTTCTTTTTGGGATTCTGTCATTTCTTCTAACATACTTTTTTCTGAAGGAATTAAGGAATTGTCCTCTATGGTGATAGGAAAAACAGATAACGTTTCAAAAGTTAACAAATGATACTCTTCTTTACTGTCTTCTTTTTCACAAATATGAGGATTTCTTTTTTTGATTTTCATGATGTCTCTTAAAGCATCAATTTCTCCTTTTTCATCAGCATCGATATCTTCAAAAAAAGTTCTATGATTCGTAATGAACTCCACACATGCTTCTTCTTCTAAAAATTGTGCTAATGATTCTTGTAAAAAGTATAATATCAATAAATATCGTTCTTTTACTCCATGGAAAACAAAAGTTAAAAATTCAATATATTGTTCTGTTTTATTATAAATGGCCCAATAATAAATTACTAATTGCTGAAGTGAAGAAATACTGAAATTTCCAGAATGCATGATGGCGTTCTTGGATATTTTACCTAATGATGCTTCAACTATTTGATCTGTTTCTATTTGCCGTTCTTGTTCTAACGTAAATCCATGTAACTTTAAATCGTTATGAATGCTACTCAATATTTCCCAATTCTCTACTGCCATCATAATTTGCCCCTCTTTTCTATTGACTTCTTCAACCGTTTTCTAAAAGTAGTGTCTATTTTATCAAAAAACAATAAAAATGTAAAGAAAAACCGTCATTTCAAACGGTTTTAATTATTTTTTTTTAAATTCTTTAGGGTCTAAATTGTTGCTTTTTAAATCTTTCACTATGGTATGAATGATTTTTCTACTATTTTTTTTATAGTTTTCATCTAACAATTTTAAATATTCTATGATTTCCTTTTTACCTTCTTCTGATAATTTTCCTAATAATCTAAATGAAAAAAAATATATATTTAATACATGAAATAAATCATATTTAATCAAATCAAAAGAGATAAAAAATTTTGAATCTTTTAGAAGAATGTTTTTAACATCACGATAATCCGAAAGACAACAAGCCTGCCATACTTTATTTAACATCTCAATTTGTTCTTTCGTATATAACAAGAGTTGATTATCTTCAAACTCGCCTAGAATATTACTATTTAGCTTTTCTAATTTTTCATCTTCTATATTTTGCTCTATTAATCCTCTAATTCTGACAAGAACATCTTCATCCATATCATATCGAGAAACGATTTCTTTTTGAGTATCTGTCATATCCTCTAACATACTTTTCCCTGAAGAAATTAAAGCGTTTTCTTCCGTTACCACAGGAAAAACAGATAATGTCTCATAACTTAATAAATTATATTCTTCCTTTCCATCTTCTTTCTTACATACATTGGGATTCCTTGTTAAAATCGTTAGCATATCTCTTATTATTTTTAACTTATCTTGAGGGTCTTTTAAACATTTCATAGAACCATTGATTCTTTTAAATATATTGCAATTATCTTTCAAAACGGGAATAATAACATCTTTTGCTAATGATGGCTTACATTCCTTATCCAATACATAAAGAGACAATGGAAAATAAGTATCTAAAATTGCTTTGGGGATGCGATCAATATATTCCCATGTATCATTATAAATAGCCCAATAATAAACAACAAAGTTTTTTAAGAAATGTTTACAACCAAAGCGAGCAAGACTGGGATAATTCTGTTCATATTGCATATAAATCATTAACGTTTTCTTTATTTTTTCATTATTTAAAACTTCTTCTATAATATAATCCGTAGTATTTCTTTTATCATTTTCTAGTTCAAAACCTTCATCCTTTAATTCCTGATGTATCCTTCTCATAAATAAATCAATTATATCAATATCATACATTTTGCTTTTCCCCCTAAAGTCGCATTTATACTAACATAAAAAAAGAACAATGTAAAGAATGGAAATCTCTTTCTCTTGTCCTTTTATCCATATTTTCATTTATTATAAACCTATTTTACTGCATAAATAAAAGCCATATAAATTAAAAATAAGAAGAAAATTGCACTAATAATAAATCCATTGACTCTCTCAAACATACTACTTTTATCCTGGATTCCTAATCCAACAGTAATCATTGCCCCTCCAATTAAACCCCCAATATGAGCAAAGTTATCAATACCATGAATCATAAATCCTAAAAATAAATTAAAAATAATAAGTGGAATAATTTGGCTTTTCATAATATTTCCTAGGTACACACGATAATGATACCCAAAATATAAAAGAGAACCCATAAGCCCAAATATTGCACCACTAGCTCCAAGAGATGCATAATTACCTCCAAAAATAATGGAGAATAAAGAACCACAAATACCACTAAATAGATAAACAATAATAAATTTTGCTTTTCCTAAAAAACTTTCTAATTGTGGCCCAATAACATATAAAGCATAACAATTAAATAATAAATGAAGAATATTACCATGTAAAAATATACCCGTAAGTAACCGATAATACTGTCCATTCCTAATAAATGGACCATATACACAAAAATTATTAACTAATGATGTATATTGTCCAAAAAGAATTGGAATGAAATAAAGAACAATATTCATTGCGATTAAAATATAAGTAATCATAGGAAATTTTGCTTTAAATACCTTTTCTATTTTAGTAGCATCTTCTTTATTATGTTTATTAATATCATTCGTAATTTTTACAAATAATTCCATTCCCTTTTCAGAATATTTTAATTTGTTTGACAAATCAGGAAAATTTTTCGTAATTACATCATTTTTCTTGAAATCTTCTTCTTTTTCTATCTTGACACACAATAAATGTGGATTATGATTTAATTCTGTAGTTACATTCTCTCCTAAATCTAAAAAAATACTTAATACATTCATATGAAAAGAAAATGTTTTTTTCTTAATTTTTTTCACGATTCTTCTAGTTTTAAAGCAGTCAAAATTAAATTGTTCATCATTATGAATATAACTAGAAACAATGCGAACGACTTTACAATCTTCATTTAAATTTTCTAACCAAATCTCATTTTCTACTCCTTGTAGAATAATGGGATTATAATTTTTTTCTGTAATAAAGTAATGAAGTAATTTCATTACAATCATATTTTTATCATCCAACATAAATTCTGTTTCCATAGATACCTCCTCAAAAACATTAATATTATTATATACTAAAACATAAAATATGGAAAGAGGTGATTGATTTGTTCAAAAAAATTATTCTTTTTATTTTATGTTTTCTTCCTTGGTTGGTAGCAACACTTATCCCGGTTGATTATACTTACTTAGAATCATTACGAGTACCATTTTTCTCTCCACCAGTAATTTTTTACCCAATTGCTTGGACGACAATTTATCTACTACTTGCTTATAGTATTAGTTCAATTATTTCTGAATATACTTTTAAAAAAATTCCCGTTTCCTATAAGATTTCATTACTAATCAATTACTTATTTAATCAAAGTTTTATTCCCTTATTTTTTGGATTAAAAAATAATTTTCTAGGATTTATAGCCTGCCTTGGAACTTTTATAAGTAGTTTATTCTTATATCAGGAAACATTTCAATTAAAAGAAAAAAGCACAAAAGTTTTAGATCCCTATGTCCTTCTTAGTTTGTTTGCAACTGTACTTGCATTGACTATTTATGTAATTAATACATTATAATTTTAGAAAGAAACAATCTTTCTTTTTTTATTCATCTTTTCGCAACTGTTCCAAACATTCTTGAAACTCGATAGGAGCATCTACTTCAAAGTATAAAGCTTGCTTTGTTCTTGGATGTACAAAAGAAAGACTTTTGGCATGTAACATTTGTCCAAACGAAGTTGCCTTCTTATGATTATAAACAGGATCATTCATAATAGGATGCCCAATATAAGCCATATGAACTCTAATCTGATGCGTCCTTCCGGTTTCCAAAATGCATTCAATCAAAGTATGATTTTTAAATTGCTCTAATACGTTAAAATGTGTAATTGCTTCTTTCGAATTTTTATCGGTCACTTTCATTTTCTGTCTATCTTTTTCATCTCTACCAATAGGAGCATCAATCGTACCGGTTTGATGATTGATTTTCCCTTCAACAATCGCTAGATAATGCTTTTGTATCTCCTTATTTTTAAACATATCAGAAAGTTTTTCTTGCGTCCAATCATTTTTAGCAACTAAAATAAGTCCGCTCGTATCTTTATCTAAACGATGGACAATCCCCGGACGGATTTTATCGTTACCAGATAGTGGATAGCGATAAAGAAGCGCATTCACTAAAGTATTCGTATTATGCCCTGGTGCAGGATGAACAACCATCCCACTTTTTTTATTAATGACTAACAAATCACTATCCTCGTAAATAATTTCTAAAGGAATATTTTCTGGAACAATATTTACTTCCTCTTCTTTTTCCTCTAAAATTTCAATTTCATCTTTTTCTTTTACTTTATAATTACTAGGGACTGCTTTTTTATTTACCGTAATACTCTCATCGGCTAATAGTTTTTGAATTTTTGTACGAGACATATCTAGTTTTTCTGCTAAATAACAGTCAATTCTAATATTTTGTTCTTCCTCTTTCACTATAATCATTCACTTGCCACCTCTTTTCATTTGATTGGAAAAAGACCAATTATGGCCTTTTTTTGCTTTTTTGTTTTTCTTTTTCTTCAAAACTGATATTTTGCTCTACGAAATCTTCTTCTGTTTTTTCTACCCTATTCTTTTCTTTTTGAGCCTTTTCGTTATGCAATAACACCAATTGCTTTACCGCTGCATTCAAATTATCTTTCGTTCTCGTATATTGTTCTTCATTCGTATATAATTCTCTTTTTAATTCTTTTTTTATCTCCATTTTTTGTTCTAATGATGCCATTAGTTCTTCTTTTTCTTTTTGTCTTGCTTTACCTTTTTTTCTTACCCCATACTCTATTCCAAGAGATCCTAACAATGGAACGATAATACTACAGAAAGAAAGCACATTCATCAATGTACATGCCAAACAAGCAATAAAGACAATCCAAGCATATATTACCATTCTAGTAAGTGGGTTTTTCATTATTTGATAAGAAATCTTTTGTTCTTGGACTTGATACCAATTCAGACTTTCTTTGATTTCTCTTATTTGATCCTCATTTTTTTCTTCTTTTCGTAATAAATTATCTTTATCGTGTAATAATATTTTTATTTGTTCTACTAACATATTGCGCTGCTTTTTTATATTAGAAATTTCATCTATGAAAGAGTTATTCTCTGTATTCATTTTTCTTCTTCCTTTGCTTTTTATATTAAAATAGCATAAAGTATTTCTAACGTCAAACTTTTTTTACATTTTCTTTTTCTAATTCTTTTAAAAAAACTTGATGTGCGGTTGGAATCGCATACTCATTCTTAATAGTAGAAACCTTTTCCCAAAACCAATTCTCCTTTTGAGGAAGTGTTTGCAATTCTATAATATAAGAAGATAAATTCCACTGTAGATGAGTAAAAACATGTTTCCTCTCAATGGACTTTTTTATTTTTCGATAACAAAGATTTTCTTTTTGACAATATGCTTTTATTTGCTCTTTGTTCTTTTTCCCGTCTAGCATAGGAAATAAAAATAAATTTCCCAATAACTCTTTTTCTTTTCTTTGAAGAATAGCAACGGTATCTTGATATTTTAAAAGTAGTACAGTATAATTTTCCTCTTTTTTCTCCTTTTTAGGAGTTTTCACTGGTAATTGTTGATAAGTTTTATTTTGATATGCTAAACATTTGTCTTTTAACGGACATTGCTGGCAAAGAGGCATTCCGTTCGGAAGACAAACAGTTTCTCCTAACTCCATCAGAGATTCATTAAATTCTCCAGAATTTTCTGGTAAAATAGAAAGCAAGAATTCTTTCACTTTTTTTCTTGTAGAATCTAAATCAATATTACTAAAGTCATTATAAAATCTCGCATATACTCTTAATACATTTCCATCGATAGTTACTTGTTTTTCTCCAAAACAAATAGAAGCAATAGCACTAGCCGTATATTCTCCAATTCCTGGTAATTTTAAAAGTTCCTGATAATTATTAGGAAAATGATGATATTCTTTTTCTATCATTATTGCGGCTTTTTTTAAATTTCTAGCCCGATGATAATATCCCAAGCCTTCCCATAATTTTAATAATTTTTCTTCCTTGACTTGTGCTAACGCAGATATCGTAGGAAGTTCTTTCATAAATTTAACATAATAACTTTTTACTGCTTCAATTCTAGTTTGTTGAAGCATAATTTCAGAAATCCACACATGATAAGGATCTTTATCCTTGCGCCAAGGCAAGTCTCTTTTATTTTCTTTATACCATTTTTGAATATGTTCCATACATTCATTCATTATTAGTCACTTCCACTTTTTTTATTATAACATTTTTTGACACCTATATTTTCGTTCTTTTGCTTTTTTTTATTATTTTTATGATATACTATAAATATAAGATAAGGTGAGAAATATGATAAAAAAATCAAATAAAGCAAAAGTAATTATTTTAAGTACATTTAGTACTTTAGTGATACTCTTATGTATTTTTTCCATTTTTTCTTTCCAGGAAAGTCATGCAATTTCTGTCAATCAAAATGGAGTACCCACTAGTACCTTTACTTCGAATTATTCTTCTCCTACTTCTAAAATCAACTACATTGGAACAGCAATCAGTAGTCTATCCGGAAAAGAAAATTACGCTATTCCCAAAAATTATTTAACTAGTGATAATTCTACTCCACTTTATCTGTTAATGAAAAATGCAAAAATTCCAAGAACAACGGAACAATTTGAAATTCTTGTTGATAATCCTGTTAATGTAACAGACCCCGGTTTAAAATATATTTTAGCACATGGATATAATACTACGAATTCAACAAAAACTATTTTTACAAATAACCAATATGGAGCAGTTTCTGATAATGGAATAAAACAATATATTACTCAAATTGCACTTTGGTTATACTTAGTGGAAAACAAAGAGAAATTCACCTCGAATTACTGTCCTACCATTAATATTCATCTGAATGAAGAAGATACAACAGAAAATGCTTTTAAAGAGATTAATGCTTGTGATTTTTATACCTATAACAAAACAGGAGAAGAATATACATTAACTATCATAAATGCTACAACGGTTCGCCAAAATATTATTTCTGCTGCACAAGTAAGTGGTTATCAATATTTAAATTATATTACTGCTTTGGTAGATGAAGCAAAGCAATATACTGGAACGAATACAACCTCTTCTATGCAAGACTTATCGAGTAGTTCTCTTAATTATACAATTGCAAAAGATGGAAATAGTCTAACAACAGATGTAATTACTCCCGCTGCCAATGGAAATGCAGATCACTACTTATCTTATGCTTTACAATTAAAAGATCCAAATAAATATGGTGCTTATTTGATGGACAATAATGGAAATAAACTGGATCATACCAGTAATTTAACTGGCGGTTTTAAAATCTATGTTCCTTTAAAAGAAAATATGGATCTTTCTTCTATCCAAGTAGAAATCATCGGTTCATTTATTAGGATGAGTGGAAATTCTTATTCTTACCGTGTGACGAAAAGCACTAGTGATGACCCCGTATTCGATAATGAAAAAAAGAAACAAGTTTTCTCAGATGTATTATTAGGATATGTTCCAATCGAAACAGCA
>CANQFX010000027.1 GCA_947600015.1 uncultured Bacilli bacterium | reverse complement strand
ATAAATAGGAGAAATAATTTAATGATTATCTTATCTGCTTTAATAATACTAGTCATTGGAATTACGGTAGTTTATGCAGCATTAAGTCAAAATCTTAACGTCACACTAAGTAACATTACACAAAATGTTGCAAGTTGGAATGTTGGGTTTGAAGAAGGAACGATAAAAGGTAACAAGTATAATATTGCAAGTTCAAGCACAGGTAGTATTAGTTGTGGAGATGCGACTGTTACAGCTAACTCAATTAGTGTTGGTGAAGTCAAACTGACAAAGCCAGGAGATCAATGTTATTGGATAGTTAATATAAAAAATAATGGGACAATTGGAGCAAAACTGACAAGTATTCAAACGACTGCCCCTAGTGAAGTTAATTGTACACCAGTAAATACAGGGTTTATTACCTGTAACAACTTTAAATATCATTTGTATGATCCAAAACCAACGAAAGCAACAACGCAAGGTAATACTTTGAGAGTAGGAGATAGTATTGAATCAGGTGGAAACATACAATTTACATTAGTAGCCTATATTGATAGTGATCAACCTATATCATCTACTGCTATTACGCAAAAAGGCATCGGTTTCACTCTAGTCTGGAGTCAAAACTAAATAAAATAATTTAGAAAGAAGAATTATTTTCAAGTAATTCTTTTTCTTTTGTCTTGTTTTGTCGAACGAATAAAATGTCTTGTTTTGTCGAAATGGTAGAAAAAAGTTTTTTCTTATTCTATATTTTATTACGAGAGGTGGATTTATGCTAGAATTAGAACTTGATGTTAGAAAAGGAATCTTATTCATGCGACTAGAAGGAGAGTTAAATCATTCTAATTTTTGTGATTTTTCTGATGAATTAAATTATCTATTATATCAACAAGGAATACACTTTTTTGTATTAAATTTTTATGAATTAAAAAATATAGATCAAACGGTATTTTCATCATTGCAAAATAAACTGATAGAAATTTTTTTAAGTTGTGGTAAAGTGGTTCTTTGTGGATTGACAGATAGCTTAAAGAAAAGACTGGGTTTTCAAAGACAAGTATTATATGTAAATAATGAGAGAGAAGCGTTTAAATATTTGGATATATAAATAAAGGAGGAAAATGGAAAACATATTAGAATATGAGAAGTTAGTATATAGCATTATTCATCGATATACAAAATCTTTTGATAAGGATGATCTATATCAAGTAGGAATGTTAGGATTATTACATGCAAGTAAAAACTTTGACCCCACAAGAGAAAATATAAAATTTTCTACTTATGCTTACTATTATATTTTAGGAGAAGTAAAAAAATATATTCGGGAAAATCGTTCAATCAAAGTTAGTAAGGAAATCATTCAATTAAATCAAAAAATAGAAAAAACAAAGTCTTTGATGCAACAGAAGCTAGGAAGAGAACCAACATTGACAGAAATTTCTCTATTTCTAGAAATTGATGAGGAAAAGTTAAGAGATGCTTTAATGGCAAATGAGGAAATTAAAAGTTTAGACTACGAAACGGAAGAAGAACAGGATTTGTATAATTTTATTAAAGTACAAGATCAAGGAATGAATGCAGATATTTTAGATTTAAGAGAACAAATCCATAATTTATCAGAAGAAGAACAACGTTTGATATTTGCTAGATATTATGAAGATTTAACTCAGACAGAAGCAAGTCAAGAACTTGGAATAAGTCAAGTACAAGTATCTAGAAAAGAAAATAAAATTTTTCAAAAATTAAAACAAAACTTATAAACAAGGATTTTATAAGTTTTTATTTTAGTATGAATTGTCTTAAAAACTATTCATCAGGAAAATAAATATAACATTTACTAGAAAAGTATGATTAAAGTTATTAGCACCATTTGGTAATTTATATGGTAAAATATTATTAGTATTTAAAAAAATAAAATTAGGCAGACACTTCTGACTTATTCATAAGATAGTAATTAAGTTAAAATTGATAAAATATATTTAGAATAATGATTGGAGGTATAATATGAGTACAAATTTCAATACTTTTAGAGATATAATAAAACATATTAATACTTTAGAAACTGAAGATCAAATAAAGGAATATGTAATGTCTAGATTGGAATTTTTAGAAAAAAATTCTGAAAAAAGAACAATAGATAGAAATAATGAAGGACAATTAATTGGAACAATTACAGAGGGATATATTAATTCAGACAGTCCTATTGTTACATCTTATATGGTTGATCCGTTCTATATGAATGATTTAACACTATATATAGAATTTATAAAATCGATTAAAGGAAAAAATTTAAGTAATCCACTACAGTTTTTTCATGAATTACAAGATTTTACGATAGATTTATTTGGATTTAAAGGTAGCCAACTTAATAGAGAAAATGTTTACTTACAAGAAAGAAACAATGAACCAATATCAATAGCAGATTTTTATGGAAACAATTCTGCATTATGTTCAGAGAGAAGTGCTGCTGTACAAAATCTAGCAGAGTTTTGTGGAATAAAAAGTTATTTAATATTTGGTGAATTAAGCACTGAAGGTAAAAAAGAAATACATGCATATAATATTTTTAAAATGAAAGATGGAACTTTAATATTATATGATTCAACAAATCCAGTAACTCTTAGTAGTAATGGCTATGTCCCAGCGTATTCTATTATTGGAAAAGAAAAAATTTCTAATATAGAAAGTATTTCATTTGACTTTGAAGGTCTTAGTAATATTTATAAACAGTCCATTCATCCTGAAGAGCCTTTGGAAAGAAATTATATTACTTGTAACTTTTATTTAAATAACAGAACTCAACAATTAAAATAAAAACAAGAATTCGAGCAAGAAATTGATCATTTCTATTGCCAAAAAGTTATCTTATCAATTTACTAGTCAGTATTATATCTGCTGCAATATTATTATATATATCAAATCGTTATGAGCGAAAAGTTGTAGATATCTTCTACAATCGCTCAATTGCTAAATATCATCTTGAACCACCAAGCGAATCATAATAGAATTTTCAAGTGTTTTTTTTGCTTTTAAAATATCGAATTTCAATTTATAAATACTTTTTTAAAGTTTTTGTATGGAAAAAAAGAATTGGTAAATAATAGTAATGGTGATAAAAATGAAAAATATAAAATATGAAAAAGTGGCCAATAACCATAAAGCAAAAGAAACAAGAGGAAAAAATGCTTTGATTGCTTTTATTGCTGGAGGAATCGTAGGATTCATTGGAGAAGCGATTATTGAATTATTATGTTCCTGTATCCATATTTCTAGGAGTGAAGCTTCCACCTTTATGATTATTATTCTAATCTTTGTAGCTAGTTTGTCTACTGCCTTAGGTTTCTTCGATAAACTAGTGACGAAATTTAAATGTGGTCTTTTAATTCCTATTACAGGATTTGCACATTCTATGACGAGTGCAGCCCTTGATTATAGAAAAGAAGGACCGATTTATGGAATTGGTTCCAATATATTTAAATTAGCAGGATCCGTTATTTTATATGGTGTGGTTTCTGCCTGGTTTTTTGGAATGATTCGTTATATTATTGGAGGTGGCTCATGACATTTTCTTATAAGAATGTATATATTAAAGATACTGTGACAGTAGCAGGACCTTATGAAAAAGATGGACCTTTAAAAAAATATTTTGATAAGACCTATACTGATTTATATTTTGGAGAAAATTCTTGGGAAAAAGCAGAAATTAAATTAGTAAAGGATGCATTTCATTTATTACTGAAAAAGACAAGTCAACAAAAACAAAATATAGAATTAGTAGTAGGGGGAGACTTATTAAATCAAATTTCTGCTTCTACTTATGGAGCAGAAGGAATTGGACAAAGTTTTATTGGAATTTATGGAGCTTGTAGTAGTAGTGTTTTAGGAATGATTTTAGCAAGTAATTTTATTGATGATAAACGAGTAAAAAATGCGATTGTTGAAGTATCTTCTCATAATATGAGTAGTGAAAAACAGTTTAGAAACCCTACAGAATATGGTGCTCCAAAGCCAAAAAGTGCTACTTTTACCGCAACGGGTTCAGCAGCCTGTCTATTAACGAATGAAAAAAGTGAGGTGCGCATTGATTGTGCTACTCTTGGAAAAATTGTAAATTATGAACAAAATGATCCAAATGATATGGGAAGAGTGATGGCTCCGGCAGCCATTGAAACATTAAAAAAACATTTTGAAGAAACGGGAAGAACACCTCAAGATTATGATTTAATTTTAACAGGAGATTTAGGACGCTATGGCAAAGATATTGTAAAAGAATATATGTTAAAAAATCATCAAATTGATTTGATAGAAAATTATGATGATTGTGGAGTACTATTATATGATTTGAAAAAACAAGAAGAAGTGTTAGCCGGAGGATCGGGACCGGTTTGTAGTGCTCTAGTTAATTTTGGTTATGTTTATCATGAAATGAAAAAGAAAAAGTTAAAAAGAGTCTTGTTAGTCGCAACGGGAGCATTATTTTCCCCAACACTTCTATATCAAAAAGAAAATATTAATGCGATTGCACATGCAATTAGTTTGGAGGTTGTATAATGTTACTTTTTAATTCCTTTTTATTCTGTGGATTTATTTGTATGATTTCACAGATTATCTTAGATAACACTAAATTAACACCAGGACATATTACTAGTATTTTAGTAGTGATTGGTGCTTTCCTAGACAGTTTTAGTTTATATGATCAAATTATTAAAATAGTAGGAGGAGGAGCCTTAGTTCCAATCACTAGTTTTGGACATTCTTTAATTCATGGAGCTCTAGCCAAAGCCAATAGTTATGGTATTGTGGGAATATTGATGGGAATGTTTGATTTAACCGCAACAGGAATTACTGCCGCAATCATCTTTTCCTTTCTCTTTGCTCTTATTTTTAAACCAAAAAATTAAACTGATACGAAATCAGTTTTTTTTCTATTCTATAGATAAGGATATAATTTGTTCTATATCATCATCTTTTGCAACAATATTTTTATGTTTTTCATGACAAAGTTCACATTGATATATAATTTTAAAAGTATCTTTAAATTTTTCAATGCCAATAGGTCTTAGTAATCCTTGACAGGTATTTTTTCTATCTCCTGGTAAAATATCCACATGTTTGGAATATAAACAATAAGGACAATGATCTCTTGCCGTATATCCTAAAGGAAGAACTTCTTTTTGACAATGTTCACAGATAAAACCTTCATCTCGCATAGTAAAGTTTTTCATGTTATCACCCATAAACATTATAGCATAGCTTTTTTGTTTATGGTATAATGGAAAAGAAAGGAGCATGATAGAATGTCCTATGAGGAAGTTATGAATTTAATCAAAGGGAAGAAGCCAGATATAGATATAGAAACTTTAACATTTTTTGCAAACTATTTTTTCGTTGCGATAAAAAAAGGTGTAATACCAAAAAAAGTAAACTTAGAAAGTTTAATTGAAAATGCTTTAATCTATGCTAGTAAAATAGAATTTTACGATGAAAATCATAGAATTTATAAAGAATATGGAAAAGATGTAAAAGGTTTAAGGGATCCAGATGAAAAAACAATATTTATTAGAAAAAGTTTAGAAGAGCCATTAAGAGAAATTACCGTATATCATGAACTTCATCATGCTGTGCAAACCAATCCAGAAAATAATGAGGTAGGGATTAATCAAGAAAGTAATGTTGGTCGATTAATTATGGAAGCACAAACCCAATATTTTGCAGAAGAAGTATATAAAGAAATTCATAATGTAGAATTTGAAGAAAGAGAAATTCCTTCGGAAAATTTAAGAATGGCTAGTGGTGGTATGGTTTTATCTAAATTACATAATTATGAAATGTATGATAATTTATTAACGAAAATTGGAATTGTTTTAGAAGTACCAAAAGATTTTTTTGTTTCTATTAATTATTTATGGAAAGATAGTCAAGGTCTTAAATTATTAGAAGAAAAATATGAAAATGCGAAAAGTAAATATCAATTACCATATGACTTTAACCGGTTTCTTTTATATTATGACTATGCCTACTGTGTCGATTTATTAGCATATAAAGACAATCCAGATAAACAAATCATATTAAGTGGTGGTACCACGAAAAAATATGAGATCTATCCAAATCAAGGCTTGCCATTGTCTTTAAAAAGTCAAAGTTACAATTTATCACAAATGGATGCATGTTGTTTTTTGAAATTAGCTGAAAATGGTGGAAATTATAAAGATTTTGCCAGATATATTATTAATAATGAAAAAAGAAATTTAGCGATGCAATATATTTCCGTTTTTGAGGAAGAAGCATCATCCAAACCATCAAACGAAATACCACATAGTATTTAAAATTTTAACTTATCATGAGGAAACTCAGAAGGGATGAAGTATGATTGAATTTAAGATTAATGAATTTGAAGGACCACTAGATTTATTGTTACATTTAATTAAAGAAAACAAAATGGACATTATGAATATTGAAATTGAAAAGATTGCAGAACAATATATGAACTATTTAGAACAACAAGAGAAAATGAATTTAGAAGTGGCAAGTGAATATTTAGTTTTGGCAAGTGAATTATTAGAAATTAAATCCAAATTATTACTTCCCAATACATCCGTAGAAGAGGAAGAGGAATTTGTTGATCCTAGAGAAGAATTAGTAGAACGATTATTAGAATACCAAGCCTATAAAGAGGTAAGTCATATTTTACAAGATAAAGAAAATTTACGAAAAGAAATTTATACGAAATCTCCAGAAAATATAAAGAATTATATAGAAGAAACAAGTAGTATGAATACAAACGTATCTTTAGATGACTTAGTAGATGCTTTTAAAAAGTATTTAGAACGTCAAAAGGAAAACAAACCTTTAAATACAAAAGTAACAGTCAAGGAAATTAGTGTTTCTTCAAGAAGAAAAGAAATTAAGAAAATATTAAAAGAAAAGAAAAAAATCTCATTTTTTGAATTGTTTCCTGTAATATCAAAAGAGTATATTGTAGCAACCTTTTTAGCAATTTTAGAAATGGCAAAAAGTAGAGAACTTTTGATTAGTCAAAAAGATACCTTTGATGAGATTATTTGTGAGGTGTACCATGAAAAATAAAGCAGTATTAGAAGGACTTTTATTTGTAGTAGGCGAAGAAGGTCTTACATTAGAACAAATTGAAGATGTATTAGAGATAACAGAAGAAGAAGCAAAAGCATTATTAAAGGAATTAAAAACTGAATATGAATCAGAAGAAAGAGGACTTAGAATTGATTTTTTAGGAAATCGTTTTAAATTAACAACCAAGTATGAACATCGCGCTTATTATCAAAAATTAATTGAAAATCCTGAAACAAATACCTTAAGTCAATCCGCATTAGAGACTCTTGCGATTATTGCTTATAATGAACCAGTGACACGGCTTCAAGTAGATACTTTACGAGGAGTCAGCAGTGCACAAATGATTCGTAAATTAGTGGCAAAGGGATTCATTAAGGAAGTGGGAAGAAGTAATTTGCCAGGACGTCCTATTTTATATGAAACAACCAGTGAGTTTTTAGATTATTTTGGTCTTCCTACGATTGATGATTTACCAGATATGTCACAATTGATAGAAGAAAAAGAACAAGCAGAAGATGAGACAGATTTATATGAATCAAAATATATAGAAACAAACGAAATAAATAAGGAAGAATACTTGTAATTTTTATTTTATGATAGTATCATGTTATTATAAGATAGGAGTGGTTATATGAATGATAATATGGAACCAAAGAATGTAGATGAAAATTTAGAAGGAAAAACAGAAAAGAATAAGAAAAAAGATGGAAAAAAGAAAAAAATTATAGGAATCGTATGTGGAATACTAATTGTTGCTGTTATAGGAATATTTTTATTGTTAACGAAGAATGGGATGAATCAAAAAACAAAAATAAAAAAAGAAGTGGAAAAAGTAGAAAGCAAATATGAAATGTCAGGTAATGCATTAGAAGATTTTGATTTAAGCTTTTTACAATTAGAAAATAAAGATGAAAATACAATATATAGTCCATTATCTATAAAATATGCACTAGAAATGCTTAGTGAAGGAGCCAAAGGAAATACCAAAGCCCAATTAGATGCTGTTATTGGTAAATATGAAGCAAGAAAGTATAATAATAGTGCGAATATGTCATTCGCTAACGCGATGTTTATCAATAATAGTAATAAGGATCAAATTAAAAATAAATATATGGATACACTAAAAAATAAATATAATGCAGACATCGTTTTTGATTCTTTTACTACACCGGATACTATTAATTCCTGGGTAAAAGATAAAACATTTGGCTTAATAGATAAATTGTTTGATGATGTTTCAAGGAATTCTTATGTGCTTGCCAATGCTTTAGCAATCAATATGGAATGGGTAAATTTATTACAAAGTACTCCAACTGCGGGAAAAAGACAATATACGGTTTCTTATCATCATGAGGATTTTTCTGATTATATTTCTCTAATAGAAGGGGATGTTTATCCTTCTGTTAAATTTAATAACAGCATGGATGCCAAATCAACAGAAGTGGCTGCCGCAATCAATAAATACAATATTGTAAAAGAACTTGGAGAAGAAAATATTAGAAAAGAAATTACAAATGAATACAATGAATGGGTAAATGGTGAGGGAAGTAATTATTCAGACAATTTACCAACAGAAGAATTCGTTGATAAATTTATTAAAGAATTAAATGAGAATTATAAGCAAGTAGATACTTCAACAGACTTTTTGTTTTATAATGATGATGAGGTAAAAACTTTTGCCAAAGATTTAAAAGAGTATGATGGAACAACGTTACAATATGTAGGAATTATGCCTAAAAATGTAGATATAAATACATTCGTTACAAATAGTAATGCGGATAAATTAAATAAGATAATAAATAATTTAAAAGAAATAAAAGAGGAAAACTTTGCCGAAGGTAAGGTTTATAAAATAAAGGGAAATATACCATTATTTAATTTTGATTATGAATTGGATTTTCAAAATGATTTAAAACAGTTAGGAATTACGGATGTATTTGATTTGGGAAAAGCAGATTTGTCAAATATCACTGGTGAGAAAGATACTTGTATTGAGAAAGCAAGTCATAAAGCAAATATAGAGTTTTCTAATGAGGGAATCAAAGCAGCCGCAGTAACTGGGTTTGCTGGACTAGGAAGCGCCAGTGGTGGATTTGAACATTTATATAAAGTGCCTGTAGAAGAAATTGATATTAGTTTCAATCAACCATATATATTTTTAATAAGAGATAAAAAAACAGGAGAAGTTTGGTTTGTTGGAAAGGTTGTTAAACCAACAGAGAATAATAAATAGTAATGGAAAAGGGATTTTTACGAAAATCTCTTTTTTTTAAAAATCCTTTGATTTTATAATAATATTTGTTATAATAAATGTAGTTGCTCGTATGGCGGAATTGGTAGACGCGGTAGACTCAAAATCTACTTCTAGCAATAGAGTTCCGGTTCAAGTCCGGATACGAGCACCAGATTGATACTAAACTCGGGAAACTCGAGTAAAAATAGAAAACTTGCAAAAAGTTTTTTTATGTTATGATGAATATGTCAAGGAAACTTGCATAAAATAAAAGAGGGAAATACTTAACTTTCGCATGTTGAGTACTTACCCTAATAAGAGTTTGTACTTAATGGCAGATTGAGTACTATTTTTTTATATATAGAATCATCAAAGAGACTATTAATAAAATGATAATTAATATTAGAAATGAGATTAATAAATCTTTTTTCTTCATAAATATCAAGCCACCTTCCAATAAGAAGTTGGCAAGTACTCAACAGTTATAGTATTCCCTAATGAAAATTATATAATTTAAAATATATAGAACAAGCGAACAAATAAATTTTTTATTTTCATCAGGTCATTTTGATATACTTGTCAAAATATCTAGGGGGTTAATAATTTAATTTATAATCTGGTAGTGTAACATAATTTAAAATATTGTATTTGAATATCAAAGAAATATTATATATATATCATTAACAATATGATAAGACAAAATAATATTGAAGGAGGAACCAAAGAAGAAATACCAAATCAAGATATGAAAAAAAGAAAAATAAAAGAAAAGTGAGATGCTTTTCTTTTTAGCTATAAATACTTTCTGTCATATCTCCTACCGCAGTTAGAACATAAGAAAGTTTATACCAAGTTTGATAGTTAACTTCTCCTGTTTGCGTAAGAGAAAATACTTTTTGAAAAGTTTGTACTGCTTTCTTGGTATCTGCATCGAAGTACCCAGAAGGATTTTGAATCATAGGAATTCCTGGATAACTACCACGGATATAGTTTAAGGTATTTTGTAAAATATAAACATCAATACTGCAATCTCCTTCTTTTAATATAGAAGTAAAGGAATAGGGATAGTTTGTAGTGGTTTCTGCTTCATAGATATTTACACTATTGCCATAATAGTATCTTAGAATCTGTAAAGCGCTGTATCCTTCATCTCCTAGTGATTTTGAACCCCATTGGCTTAGATAACCTGGTTCTTGAGTATTACTTTTATAATGAGCCAAGAGAGGTTCTACCCGAATACCACTGCGAATATAGTTGATAAAAATTTCATCAACAATTTGCGAAATCGGTTCAAAAATAGTACCATTTCGCGTATATTTTTGATCATAACTGGTAGTGGAAGTAATAGTAAAATCATATCCTCTACTAGGATACCATTCTGTATAAATTCGGTTTAGAGTAAATGAAATAATTGCTAAAATGTTGGCTTTTATTGTGGACTCTGGCCAAGTACTATAGATTTCACTGCTTGCTACATTTTTAATATAATCGATAAAAGGAACCGTATAATCAGGAGCATTTGAGTTATTAGGAATTCCATCATGAACAATAATATTTTTAGGAATGATGACTTGTTTTAATACGATAGGCGCAATCCCTGGTTCTTCTGTTTCTGGTAAGATAGAAGGATAGTCTCCCCATAATTTGTTAGGAGTAATTTCTTGAATATCTTCCTCTTCATTTTCATCAATGGATGTAAGATATACATTTTGAAGAGAAGTAATCCCATCAAAAATTTGTACTCCTTCTACTCGAGTATTTGTAAGCCCCAATGCGGTAATGGTTAAATCATAAGTTTCATAAGGTCTAGTTGTAAATTGTTCTTCTTCAGAAAAACTTTTATCTACAGTATCAAGAGAAATCGCTTCTGTTTGTCCATTTTCATTCGTTGTAGTAGTGTACAGATTATTTCCATTTTTTGATACCGTAATCGTTGCATTCTTAATTGGGTTTGCGATGCTTTCCCCATATACATTGACAATTAAATATCCTTTTGCCATATTTCACCTCTATCATATTATATATAATATCTTTCCAATAAATGAATAGAATTAAGAGAGGTGAGATACGTGGATAATAAAAATTTACAATTAGGAGATAGTGGAGAAGAAGTAAAAATTTTACAAGAAAAGTTAAAAATACTAGGATATTATAATCCGATTGTAACAGGAAGTTTTGGACCTGCTACGCTAGAAGGGGTAAAGGCATTCCAAAGAGAATATGGATTAGAGGAAACGGGTATAGTCAATCAAGAAATGTGGAATCTTCTTTTTTCCTTCACAGATCCAGCGATTGCTCCTATTTCTGTATTACCAAATTTAAGTATTGGATCAACAGGAAGTTTCGTAGGGGATCTGCAAACAAAATTGAAAACACTTTTATATTATACTGGTCCGATTAATAATAATTTTGATTTAGAAACAGAAAATGCCGTAAAACGATTTCAATATAATAATGATATCACTGCCAATGGTATTGTAAATGATACAACCTGGGATCGCCTAAATGCTTTATATGGAAATTTAAATCCCTGCGTTTTGGATCAAGAAGAGCAAGGTATCACTACTTATACCGTAAAAAGTGGAGATACGTTGTATGCAATTGCCAGTCGTTTCAATACAACAGTAGATGCCATAAAACGCTTAAACAATTTAACAAGTAATACGCTACAGATAGGGCAAGTTTTAAAAATACCTACAGAGGAAAAAGAAGAAAGCACTACTACTTATACTGTAAAAAGAGGAGACACGTTGTATGCAATTGCTAGTCGTTTCAATACAACAGTAGATGCCATAAAACGCTTAAATAATTTAACAAGTAATACCTTACAGATTGGTCAAGTCTTACAAATACCTACCGAGGAACAAGAGGAAAGTAGTACTACTTATACCGTAAAAAGAGGAGATACGTTGTATGCGATTGCTAGTCGCTTCAATACAACGGTCGATGAAATAAAACGCTTAAATAATTTAACAAGTAATACCTTACAGATTGGCCAAATCTTAAAAATTCCAACGAGTAATAATATGAATTATATTTCTTATATAGTTGTAAATGGGGATACACTATATGCCATTGCAAGACGTTATAATACAACAGTAGATACCATCAAAAAACTAAATAATTTAACAAGCAATATCTTACAAATTGGTCAAGTCTTAAAGATACCTTCTGCTAATCCGATTTTCTATTTTAATGATTTAAACCTATAAACAAAAAGGGAATATAGAAATTTTTATATTCCTTTCATATTTTTCCATCTTTCATTAGTTTTTCCCAACTATCATGAACATAGGAATTCCCACCTAATTTTTGATAACGATCATATAATTCATAGGCATTTTTAATTTGAATTTCTGACTTAAAGGTTCCTTGTTCAATATCATGGATAAAATTTACTAAAAACATCTTAATTAATTCTAATTCAATATGATTTCTATCTTGAATAGACACTTGTTGAAGATTCAAGATTTTCCGATCAATCGGATGCAACGTTCTAGAAATAAATCCTTTAAAAAAACGAAAGAAAGCAATCATTGCCCCAATTATTACTCCAAGCAAAGTAATTGCACTAGCAATCTGTCCTAATGATATATTTTCCATTTAACTCCTCCTTTGATAATCTTTTTCTATGTTAATTTATGCAAGTAGGAAAAATAGAAGTATTTAGTTTGTATTAGAAAAAATAATTTTTATTATTTCTTTTTCTTGTGCTACAATAAAAAGAAATAAATGAGGAGGGTTCCTATGTCTAAAGTATCAAATGCAATTACTATGCTGCAATTACTGTCTACTGGAAAAAAATATTATATTGAAGAATTATCTAAAATATTAGAAGTGTCTCCTAGAATGGTTCGCAGTTATAAAGAAGAATTAGAAAAAGCAGGAATTTATATTGATTCACTCAAAGGACCCTATGGTGGATATATATTAAATCAAACAATTCGACTTCCACAACGAAAGTTTAAAACAGAAGATTATGAGTTATTAAATACATATATTGAAAATAGTAAAGATCAGAATGAAAAGGAAAAATTAGAAAATTTAAAAGATAAAATTAGGGGAATTTATATTGGTAGTAAAAAAGAAGAAAAAGAATTAAATTTAAAAGAAGAAACTTTAATAAAATATAATACTCTTACGCGAGCACTAAAAGAAAGAAGGAAAGTAAAAATTTTATATTATTCTTTCAATTATGGAGAATTAGAAAGAGTAATTCAACCAGCAGAAATGTTTCTTTTTCAAGAAGGTTGGTATTGTGCTGCATTCTGTGAATTAAGGCAAGATATTCGTCATTTTGAATTGAAAAGAATCAGAAAAATTAGTTTATTAGAAGAAAAATTTTAATGTGACGAGATATTTCCTCTTCTCCTGTTATTATGGAATTAAGGAGGAAATGGTGATGAAAGAAAATATGGAACAAATTTTTTTAAAGATAGAAGAGCAAGTACGATATTCTTTAGAAAAAACAGATGTAATAAAAATGAAAGAAATTTTTTCTTCAATTAAAGGGGCAACTTTAATAAGTGGTGTAGGAGGATCGAGTGTAGTTAGTAATTTTTTAGCGAAACTACTAAGCAAAAAAAATCATATTATCTGTGAGGCAATTACACCAAGAGATGTTCTTTATCGTGATTTAAATGCCTATCAAAATATGATTTGTTGTAGTTATAGTGGAACGAATTTAGGAGTATCTGTTTCATTTCAAAATGAACTAAATCATTATTTGTTTTCCACAAAAAAAATGGAAGAAGGAAGGAATTTAAATTATGAGGTAAAGGAGATGGAACACAGTTTTATTTCATTATCTTCTACACTGATTCCAATGACACTTGCTTTATATTATTATTGTGATGATAAAGAAGTAATAGAAGAAATTTTATTATCAAAATTAGATCCTTATATTTATCAGGAAAATAAAAAGGTAGTTGGAATTGGCTATGAAGAAGAATCCTTTTCAGAGAAAGCCTCTTGTTCTGCTTGTTTTCCGCGAAATATATCTTGTTATGAAATTATGAGTGGGTATGAATCGAAGGCAGCAGAAAAATTTTTAGAAACAACAATAACCGAAGCAGGGCTTGGAATTCCTGTGGTTCATGATAAATATGATTATTGTCATGGCAGAAGTAATTTAACATATCAATATCCCTCTATTGGTTTCTTATTTGATTGTGAAACAGAATTAGATTCTTTATATAAAAGCATTCTGAGTGAATATTATGATAAAATGATTTGGATTAAGAAAAAATATGAAGATGAAATCATCAATGACTATTATTTTACTTATATTAGTATGTTACTTTGTAAAGAATTAGCGAAAGCAAAAGAGAAAGATTTATCAAATGTAGAATATTCGAAACTTGTAAAGAAATTATATTTTTATAAAGGAGAAATGTAGAATGGAAAATTTAACGTATGTAACAGGAAATTATGGGAAATATGTATCTGTAAAAGAACAATTTGAAAAAGAACAAATCATAATCCAATACTTTCCATATGACTTTGAAGAACCAGATAAAAATGATATTTCTTATATCTCAAAAGAAAAAGCAAAACAAGCATACCAAATATTAAACAGTCCTATTTTTGTTGCAGATACTGGGTTTTATATTGAAGATTATCCACAAAAACCTGGATATCCTGGAGCTTTTGTAAAACGTAGTGGAATTAGTGAGAATATAAAACAATTATTAGAAACGATGAAAAATGTTAAAAATAGAAGTTGTTATTTTTTGGATTGTCTTACATTTTTTGATGGAGAAAATTATCAACAGTTTTTTGGAATAAGCAAAGGCAGGTTGGCATATGAAAAAAGAGGAAAAGAAATAAAAAAGGCCAAATCGAATTTGTGGTATGTATTTATTCCACTTCATAGTACAAAAACATTAGCAGAAATGAGTGATTGGGAACGGAAAAATAGAAAGGATAATCATATAAGTGCAACACAACAATTTATTGCTTGGTA
>CANQFX010000026.1 GCA_947600015.1 uncultured Bacilli bacterium | reverse complement strand
TCTTCCGCAACATCGACCACTGGTGCTAAATTTAAATTCAACCCAAGATGATTTAGCACCTTGCTTTTATCGATGGTATCCTTTCGAATTAATTCAAGGCCTCCTTCTTGATAAAGTTCTTTTGAAGATTTAAAAGGTTCTTTTACTAACTTATCATTACTACTGACACGAACCACTTTTCCTCCTTCTTCATCTACTGCGGTAAGAATAGGAACTTTAGACACTTTTTGATAAGATTGAATTGTATCAATTACATCCTTTTCTTCTTTCCCTTGAAAATCATCTTCCATAAACAAATAACCACCAAATTGATTGGTCTTTAATTTTTCTTTTGCATCACTATCGGGTACTTGAATTAATAAAATTTGAGCAATTCTTTCGTCTAAAGAAAGTTCTTTTAATTTATTATTCGCTAAAATATAGAAATTACTAAAAATTCCACCATCCAACCATTCTTTTTGAATTCCATTCTCATCTTTTAATGATGCTGTTTGTTCTATATTGACAACAGCACTTTCTTGTATTGTTTTCTTTTGATCTAAAAGCCCTGTATATTCTAATATTACATTTTCTCCTGCTTGTGCGTTTTCCTCTTCAACATCAAAAGTATAAATAACATTTTGTTTGTCCTGTAATACTAACTTATTATTAGCATTCGAAAGTACCGTTGCGGTTATCTTAGAAGTCGTATCCTTCTTTTCTTCTCCCTGGTAAAAATAAAAAGCAGAAAAACATCCCAACAACAAAAGAACAAACACACTAATATAAATAATTTTTTTCTTCATGTTTCCTCCTTCTATTCCATTATATTGTTAAATTAATAAAATATACTTTTCTATTTATAAGGACATAAAAAAAATAGATAACCATCTATCTATTTTTCATTCAGTAGGAGTTCTTCTATCTCCTTCCAATCATTTACACGAATTATACCTTTTTCTTTTAATTCTTTCTCTGTGAGTTTTTTATTATGCCAAGCAGAAAATAAAATTTTAGTACTTGCTTGTTCCAAATTATCTACTCGATCATCCACTTTAATATCGAAAGGAATCATTTTTTTATTGGTTGTAAAAATATATTGTTTTGGTTTAATGAAGGGAAGCATTTTTCTTAAATAATAATATTTATTTTTTAAATTTTCGCCACTCAAATCAATCACATCTGTCCATAAATATGCTGTCACAATATACAATTCATACTTTTGATTTAATTTTTCTAATACAGAATAACAATCTTGATATAATGGTGCTTTTTCATAAAAATTTTTCTCTTTCACCCATTCCCAAAATTCTTCTTTTTGATGGGAAACTAAATCTTGTAAATAATAAGTTTGCTGTTTCTCTAATTCTAAATTTTCTCCTAAAAATTCACAAATATAATCAAAATATCTCCCATTCGTAATAACATGATCCATATCTACCATTAATGTTTTCATCGATCGTCCTCTTTTTCTACCTAACAAAAATTTTTCCATACTTTTAACTGTTTCTCACTGACTTCATAAATCCCTAAAAGAATATTCTCCTTATTTTTAAAAATCACTTTATCGTTAATCTTCCATTGATTGGTAAGAATATTACCATTTCGAATTTTTCTTTCCAAATCATCAGATACTACCACTACGGGGTAAGAAAGAATATCTTCTACGGTATATAATGTATAATGATTTTTCTTGATCTCTTCTAAATCTTCCGCCATAGTAATAGAGATTTCTCCTTGTTTTGTACGAGTAAGTTTAGACATTGTTCCACAAACACCTAATTCTTCACAAATATCTCGTATTAAACTGCGAATATAACATCCCTTCGTAACCAATGCTCGAAAAGAAAAGGAATCCTCTGTTTCTTTTAAAAGTTCAATTTCTTCAATCGTTACACTTTTTTTAGGTAGGCAAACATCCTGATTGTTCCTTGCATAATCATATAATTTTTTCCCATTTACTTTTACTGCAGAATAGATGGGAACTTCTTGTAAATACGTTGTCCGAAAGCTCTTTATTACTTCCTGAATAGGAAGAGCAGAAGGAATTTCCTTTGTTTCTAGCACTTTTCCCGTAATATCTAGTGTATCTGTTTTTATCCCTAGAACTACTTCAGCAATATATTCTTTATGAAAAGAAGTCACTAGTTCTACCGTTTTACTTGCCTTCCCCAGCGCTACCACTAACACTCCTTCTGCTAGAGGATCTAACGTTCCTGTATGTCCGACTTTCTTTATTCCAAATATATTACTAATTTCTCTAACAACATCAAAAGAAGTCATACCCTTCTTTTTATTTACAACTAAAAAACCTGAAAAATAATTTAAATATTCTTCTAATGTCCAATGGTTCTTTGCAATAATAGATGCAACCACTTTTCCCACATAACGAATATGCCACGGTTCATATGGATACCCTGTAATCTGTTCTTTTTCTTTAGGATAGCGTAAAATAAAACCAAACTGACTTAAATAAGAATGAATCTCTAAAAAAACATCCTCATATTTCATTAATTCATAATTATCTACTAAAAATTGATTTTCCTTATATAATCCCAAATCAATGGCAAGGGCAGTATGATGCTCGCTAGTTCCCACAGAAGCAACCACTTGTTTAGCATAATCTTCTCCATAAAGTCTAACAAATCGCTCATAAATCTCTTGTTGCTCCGCAATAGAACGATACGCAGAATCAATTCCTATGATAATATCTTTCTGCAAAAGGAACTCTTTTAATTCTAAATAGGCATGATATGTCTCTTCTTCTAAAAAAACATCTTCCTCTTCGACATCTTTTGTCTTTACCAAAGTTATTTTATCAATAAAAGATTTATTAATTTTATGTTCTTTATTTACTAAAATTGTTCTTTTCATAAACTGCATCCTTCTAAAAAGGATAGAATATTTCTATCTCAAACCGTAAGTAATTCTTGTTCTTTTTCTTTTAATGTTGCTTCAATCTTTTTATTATACTCATTTACCATATCTTGAATCTCTTTTTCTAATGATTTACTAATATCTTCAGAAAGTTCTAATTTTTTTACATCTTCTAATCCATCATGGCGAATATTTCTAATGGTCACTTTCGATTCCTCAGAAATCGCTTTGACTTGCTTAACTAATTCTTTCCTGCGTTCTTCGGTAAGTTCTGGTATGATAATACGAATAGTCTCACCATCATTTCCTGGATTGTATCCAAGATTAGATGCTAAAATCGCTTTTTCTATTTCTTTTAGACTTCCCTTATCAAATGGTTTGATTAATAATTGTCTAGCTTCTGGAACAGAAATCGTTGCTAGTTGTTTCAAAGGGGTCATATTTCCATAATATTCTACCATAATACCATCTAAACTAGAAGGATTGGCTCTTCCTGCTCTTACCGTTGACAAACGCTTCTCTAAACTTTCTAATGCTTTATCCATTTTCTCTGTTATATCTAACATAATCATATCCGTATCCATATATTCATCTCTCCTTATCTCTATTATATTATAATTAACAAAGAAAAAAAAGAAAAATTATAGTTTTCATGAAAGAAAAAAGTACTAACAATTGTCAGTACATGTTCCTGTATTATACCCACTAATCAATTCTAAATATTTTTCTTTTAATTCTTTTTTTACCTCTTTGGTTAATGCTTCATCTACTGTTCCACTCATCGTGGCAGTATCATTATTATGACCTATAATCTTTCCTTCTTTTACAAAATATACATCAGGTAAATAAAGATATGGTTCTTCTTGTTCATTTTTTTCTAAATACTCTTCTAATATTTTTAAAAGTTCTTGATACTTTTTCGTATTTGCCTCTCGAATTTTCTTTGGATTATAATAATACACTTTTTCTACATTTTTATATTTTAAGGCTTGATTTAAAATCTTAGCACTTTCTACACACCATTCACAATCCGAATTACTAAAGAAAATAATTCCTGTTCCTTCTGTTAAAATCTGTAATACTTCATCAATAGTAGCATATTCAAAAGGATTTTCTCGATCGATAGAATATTCTGCAGCAAAACGTTCTGCACTTGATATTTCTTCTGTTTTCTTTACAGAACATCCACTAAGAAATAGAACAAAAAGAATTGTTATAAAGACTACTTTTCTCATATTTTACCTCGAAATATATGTTAAGAATTTTGAATTTGACTCATTACTTCACTTGCAAAATCTTCTTGTTTTTTCTCAATTCCTTCTCCTACAGCAAAACGAGTCATAGAAATAATTTCTCCTCCATGATTCTTTACATAATCCATGACAGATAAAGAAGAATCTTTAATGAATGCTTGTTCTTCCAAACAAATTTCTTTATAAAACTTATTTAATCGTCCTACAACCATTTTTTCAGCAATTTCTTCTGGTTTTCCTTCTGCTAATACTTGTTCTTTTATAATATGAGATTCTCTATCTACTAATTCTTGTGGTACTTCTGCTCTTCTTAATGCCGTTGGATTCATGGCAGCAGCTTGCATTGCGACATCTTTGGCAACTTCTTCCTCTGCACCTTTCACAACAACGACAGCACCGATTTTTCCACCCATATGCTTATAAGTTCCAAAACATGCACCATCTTCTTTTTTAATTTTTTCAAAGCGACGAATGCTAATTTTTTCTCCAATTTTAGCAACTAAAGCGGTTAATTGATCAGAAATAGTTCCATTTTCATCCTTAATTTCTAGTACTTCTTCAACACTTGCTACCTCATGGGTTAGAATTTTATCAATAACAGAATCTACAAAATGAATAAACTCTTCGTTTTTAGCAACAAAATCTGTTTCTGAATTTACTTCTAAGATGACTGCTTGATTTCCTTCTACTTTAATTTGGCATAATCCTTCTGCGGCAATACGACTTTCTTTTTTTGCTGCTTTCGCAATTCCTTTTTCTCTTAACCAATCGATTGCTTGTTCCATATCACCATTCGTAGCTTCCAAAGCTTTTTTGCAATCTAACATTCCTGCCCCTGTTTTTTCTCTCAATTCTTTTACATCACTTGCTTTAAACATATTCTTCTCCTTTATTCTTTATTTTTTATAATATTGTATTTTTTCTTTTCTAAAGAAAAATAAAAGGGAAGTATTCCCTCCCCCTTCCGACTTTTGTTTCTTATTTTGATAAAACTTCAATTAAATCTGCTTTTTTCATAGTAGAATAACCTTTTACCCCTTTATCCTTGGCCATAGCCTTTAATTCTGCCAATGTCAAACCATCGATATCTTTGCTTTCTTTCTTAGGTGCTTCTTTTTTCTCTTCTTTCACAACTGGTTTCTTTTCTACTTTTGGTTCTTCTACTGGTGTTTTTTCTTCTTTTTGCTCTTCTACTGATGCTTTTTCTTCTTTTACTTCTGGAACAGATTCTTCTTTTTTACTTTCTTTCTTTGCTGCTTTTCCTTTATCTTCTTCACTAATATAGTCAATAACTTCTTTTCCATTTACTTCTGCAATCGCATTCGTTAAAACACCAATTAAAAGTTTTACAGAACGAACAGCATCATCATTTCCAGGAATTACATAATCTACCATATCTGGATCACAGTTGGTATCAACAATTCCAAATACAGGAATTCCTAAGATACGTGCTTCTTTAATCGCAATCTCTTCTTTACGAGGATCAACAATCACTAATGCTTGAGGCATTTTTTTCATTTCTCTAATTCCACGTAAATTACGATTTAATTTGTCATATTCTTTTCTAATTTGAATAACTTCTTTTTTTGGTAACAAATCAAAAGTTCCGTCTTCTTCCATCTTTTCAATTTGTTCCATTCTTCTAATTCTAGAACGAATGGTTTTGAAATTTGTTAAAGTTCCCCCTAACCATCTTTCATTTACAAAATACATTCCAGTTCTTACAGCGCTTTCTTCCGCTGCTTCTTGTGCTTGTTTTTTCGTTCCAACAAATAAGAACGAACCTCCTGCTTCTGCGATTTCCTTTGCTGCGTCATAAGCCTCTTCTAGTTTTTTTACTGTTTTTTGTAAATCGATAATATAAATATCATCTCTTGTGGTATAGATGAATTCCTTCATTTTTGGATTCCATCTTCTTTTTTGATGTCCGAAATGAACACCTGCTTCTAATAAATAATTCATAGATACTATAGTCATATTTTTTTCTCCTTCGTTTTTCTTCTACTAGTTTCTAATATTTATCACCCTAAGGCACTAGATAAATAAATCCGCTAATATGTTTATTTGGTTAAAGCCTCAATAATTTCGGCTTTTTTAAGTCCTGTAGTGCTAATATTCTTTTTACTTGCAACCTCTTTTAATTCTGCTACTGTCATTTTAGTGTAGTCAACATCACTTTTACTCGTTTCTTTTTTCTCTACTTTTTCTGTTTTTGCTTCTTTTTTAGCAACTTTTCCAGTAGAAATTGTCACTTCTTTTCCAATCACTTCTGTTGCCTTTGTAATCTTTCCTGCTTTTCCTTCTTTGGCAATACGAACAAATTCACTGAACATTTTTGGATCATTGATAGCAATCTCAGATAACATTTTACGGTTTACTTCCACTCCTGCTTTCGTTAATCCCTCAATAAATCTAGAATAACTGATGTCATTTTGACGACATGCGGCATTGATTCTTGTAATCCATAACTTTCTAAATTCTCTTTTCTTCTGTTTTCTATCACGAAATGCATATTGTCCAGAATTCATTAATTGTTCTTTAGCAGTTTTATATAATCTATGTTTACTACCAAAATAACCCTTTGCTGCTTTTAATACTTTTTTATGACGAGCTTTTGTCACTGCTCCATTTTTTACTCTTGCCATATATTTTCCTCCTTTAATCTATTTTTACTTTTTAGATAATATTCTTAAGTCTATTTTGATCAGCTTTACTTAAATTTGATCCTATTCTATTTTTTCTATTTACACTAGATGGTTTCTTTCCTGTATTATGACGACTTTTTGGTTTTCCAATTTTATAGTCATTTTTACGTTGTTTTACTACTTTTGCAGTTCCTTTATGTGTTTTAATTTTTGGCATATAATTTCCTCCTTTATTTATTTCTTCTTTGGAACTAATAACATAGTCATTGTTCTACCGTCTAATTTAGGTTTTTGTTCGATATCCGCATAATCTGTAACTCGAGAAGCAAAACGTTCTAGGACTTCTTTTCCTAATTCCGTATGTGCCATTTGACGTCCTTTAAAACGAACCGTCAATTTTACTCGATCGCCTTTTTCTAGATATTTTGTTGCATTTCTAAGTTTGGTTTCAAAATCCCCTACATCAATAACAGGTGATAAACGATACTCTTTTAACTCGGAACGACTTGCTTTTTGCTTCTTTAATGCTTCTTTTTCCTTCTTTTGCTTTTCATAACGGAATTTATTATAATCCATAATTTTGCAAACAGGCGGATTGGCATTTGGACTAATCAAAACCAAATCCAAAGCAGCATAAGTTGCTAAAGTAAGGGCATCGGCAATCGGCCTAATTCCTACTTGTTCCCCTTTGGGTCCAATCACTAATACTTCTGGTACTTTAATCTGATCGTTAATCAACATATTATTTTTATTGTTTGCGATATTTAACACCTCCATAGCATAAGAAAAGCGGATATTACGACAATATCCACCTAAAAATCCAATTGAAAACTTTTGTTTTTTTGGCTTTTTTACCTATCGCTACGCGCAATCAGGTGGATATACATCTCTTTCCTTTTTCTTCGACTAGTAATATTATATGCATTTTGTTCATAAAAGTCAATCTTTTTTTTCATTTAAACAAATTGGCATATTTTTAAATGTTCAATCCATTCTTTGAAATCGTTCTTTTTGGTCTACATCAGGATACTTATTCGGATCAACCAAAGAAAAGAAATCCTCTATTTTTCGAATCCAACAAGGATGATTTCCATACTCTCCTTGATAAACGACATAGTCACACAAATCTTCTGAATCCTTTGCAATTGTGACAATCTGATACATTTTTCCTTTAAAATGACGAAATCGAGTTGCTTTTTCTTTCTGTTCTAATATCGTCGTAAATTCTATTTTTCTTTGATCCTTCGTAATATATTCCATATTCCCTCCTAAAATAACGTTAATTGATTAGATTCTGGTAAATCTTTAAAAATTCCCATTTCTCTCATACGATCAATTAAAGTAAGCGATACTTTTGCTCTTCTTTGAATATCTTCAATACTAATAAATGGTTGAATTTCTCTTTCTTTTACAATATAATTTGCCACGGTATCTCCCAATCCTTCGATAGAACTAAAAGGTGGATAGATTTCATTTTCATTTTTTACAAGCCAAACAGTAGCATCACTCTCATATAAATCTACATTTAAAAACTTAATTCCTCTAGCCGTTGCTTCTAAGGCTACTCTTAAACTTTCAGCCTGTCCATTTTCCTTATTTGTTGCTTCATGCCCCTTAACTTGAATATCTTCAATTCGATTCTTGATTTGATCATATCCCAGAATCATGGCTTTTACATCCACATCGGTAGCTTTACAAGAATACCAAGAGGCATAGAAATATACTGGCATATGAACTTTATACCAAGCGATACGAAAAGCACTAATCACATAAGCCGCTGCATGCGCCTTGGGAAACATGTACTTAATTTTTGCACAAGAATCAATAAACCAATCAGGAATATGTGCATCTTCCATGGTTTTTACATGTTCTTTCCAAGCTTCTGGTTCCTTGGATGCTTTTCCTTTTCGAACAAACTCCATAATCTTAAAAGCCTTAATTGGTTCTAATCCATGATACATTAAGTACACCATAATATCATCTCGACAGCCAATGGTATCTTTAAACGGTACAATATTTTTCTGAATTAATTCTTGTGCATTGCCAAGCCATACATCCGTACCATGAGAAAGACCTGATATTTTAATTAATTCGGCAAAAGTAGTTGGTTTTGTATCCTCTACTAATTTAATAGTAAATGGCGTTCCAAATTCTGGAATTCCCAAAGTTCCGGTATTACACATAATTTGTTCTTTCGTTACCCCTAAAACATCCGTAGAAGTAAAAATACTCATGGTATCCTTATCATCTAAAGGAACTTTCATAATATCTGTGCCTGATTGAAGTTGAATTAACCGCAGTTGTGTTGGATCAGAATGCCCTAAAATATCTAGTTTTAATACATCTTGATCAATTGCATGATAATCAAAGTGCGTTGTACGCCATTCAGAAGTAGCATCTTCCGCTGGATATTGAAAAGGAGTAAAATCATACACATCCATATAATCGGGAATAACAACAATACCCCCTGGATGCTGCCCAGTTGTTCTTTTCACCCCAGTACAAGCCATAGCTAGTCGTTCTACTTCCGCATTACGCATATCCATAATTCCTTTTTCTTCACAGTAACCCTTGACATATCCAAAAGCAGTTTTATCTGCAACCGTACCAATGGTTCCTGCCCGATATACATTATCTTCTCCAAATAATACCTTCGTATAAGCATGGGCACTTGCTTGATTCAAATCCGAAAAATTTAAATCAATATCAGGAACTTTATCCGCATTAAATCCTAAAAAAGTCGCAAATGGCATATCTTGTCCATCTTTGATTAAAGGAATATGACAATCAGGACAATCTTTATCTGGTAAATCAAAACCAGAAGAATAAGTAGCTCCCAAAGGATTTCCTTCCTCATCATCAAAAATACTTTTTTTACACTTGCCACAACGATAGTGTGCTGCTAGTGGATTCACTTCCGTAATTCCCATTAATGTTGCGACAAAAGAAGAACCAACCGAACCACGTGATCCTACTAAGAAACCTTCATCATTGGAGTGTTTTACTAATCGTTGCGCAATCAAATATATCGGATCAAATCCTCCTCCAATAATTCCTCCTAAAGAAGCCTTCATTTTCTCCTCTAATGCTTCTTCTTCTAATTCTTCTGTTTCTCGTAAATGATTTTTAATTAACGTCTTTACAGAATCAAATCCCTCTAAAATGATTTTATGCAACCTTTCAAATGCTACCTCATCATTTTGTTCTTTTTGCTCACTACGAATGGTTCTTAACACAATATCACCATATAGTTCTGTTGCAATACGCTCTTCAATATTATGCGGTAATACCTCTCCATACCATTCTTTGGCCTTATTATAAACTAAATCAGTAACAACCCTAGGACAATCTAAATAACTCTTTCCATCATCACTTTTGACGCGAGGAGAAAAAGGAATCCCTCCTGTATCAATAATAACTTCGACCTCTTCTACCATATCTGCTATCTTATTAGGATTTTCTACAACAATTCTCTTTACAATTTCCGGATCTAAAAACTTAAAATCAGACATCATTTCATCTGTTGTTCGAAAATGATTGGAAGGAATTTCTTTAATATTATTTCGTGCAAGGGGATGTCTTCCTCCCCCAGGAATTTTCTGATTTACAATAATTTCTCGATAAATTTTATCTTCTCTACGTAAATGATGAACATCACCTGTTGCCACCATAATCTTTCCTGCTTCTTCTGTGACACGGATAATTTTTTCTAAGTGTGCCGCAAGTTCTACTTCCGTTCCAAAGTCTCCCATTTGAATTAAATGATTATAACACTCTAAAGGCTGAATCTCCACATAATCATAAAAGCGAATAATATTCGAAAGCTCATCTTCACTCTTCGATTTTCCTTCAATAAATACTTCACTTTCATAACAACCACTACCAACCAACAATCCTTCTCGATGTTTTTCTATCTCACTTCGTAATATACGAGGAGTTTTGTAAAGATAGGTGGTATTCGCAAGAGAAATTAGTTGAAATAAATTCTTCAAGCCCGTTTTATTTTTAACTAATAAATTCACATGATAGGCACGACCATATTTATGAATTTCGTCTTCACTAACCAAACGATCCAATTGATCCATCGTTTCAATATTACGATTTGATAATTTTCGCATCATTTTATGAAAAACAAGGGCTGTTCCTTCTGCATCATAATCTCCTCTATGATGTGCAGATTCATCCCAAGGTACTTCATATCGTTTCACCAAAGCACTTAAAGAATGTCTTGCATAAGTATTATCCATTGTTCTTGATAATTCTAATGTATCAATGACAGGATTTTGAAAAGTGCCAAGATGATATTTTTGATAAGCCATTTCTAAAAAGGAAACATCAAATTTGGCATTATGTGCAACCATAGGTAAATCTCCTACCCAAGCAACAAATCGTTTTACCGCATTTTCTTCCGTATCCTTATCTTTTAACATTTCGTCCGTAATATTTGTTAATTCTGTAATTTTTTTAGGTAAAGGACGCCCTGGATTAATTAATTCATCAAAGCGATCTATAATCTCTCCATTACAGATTTTAACTGCCCCAATTTCAATAATGGAATCTATTCCCCCGGCATTAAATCCAGTTGTTTCAAAGTCAAAAACAACATAAACTTGATCTAACATCACTTCTTATTTACCGCATCATCAATTAAGGTAAGTTCTGCTCCATAAATAACCTTAAATGGTTCTTCTCCCTCTTTTCTTTTTTTATTATAGCCACGCACAAAATTATATACATGAGGAAAGGCCTGTACTCCATTGTGATCCGTAATCGCAATCGCTTTATGTCCCCAAGCAATGGCTTGTTTAATGACTTCTTCTTCATCCGTTAACCCATCCATTTGACTCATTTTCGTATGACAATGAAGCTCTACTCTTTTTTCCGGAGCCAAATCTTTTACAGAATTATCTTTTTTTTCTATCTTAATAATATCTCTTGCATTTAAAACTAACTCTTTCGAATACGCATCATTCTTTGTATATCCACGAATCTTATACCAATTGCCCTCTTTTAGTTGTCCACAAAGAGCAATATATTTGTCTTTTTCTTTACAAAATACTTTACAATAAATACTGTCAGAATAATCTGTCAACTTCAACGTAAGAATTCTCGTATTTTTTGCTTCCGATTCAAAATAATTAATTCCAAATACATAACCCTCTACAACAACATTGTCATCTTCTCCTAACAACGTAGAAATACGAATAGCTTCCTCTGTTATATTACGTCCTAAAATACTATTTTCATCTTTTACTTCTTTCTTAAAGTATGTTTTTTTCTTTTCTACTTTAGATTCTTTTGCTTTTTCGATATTTCTCATTGGTACTTCTACAATTAAATCTTTTTTTATCTCTTCTAAAATATGATCCTCATGATGTAAAGTAATAGGAATTTCTTTTTGATAACCCAACGTTTGATAAAAGAAAGCAATTTTTTCCATACAGGAAGTGATTTTTTCTTTTTCTACTTCATTGGTTACTACAAAAGTTAAAGAATCCTCTTGTATTTGCAATGAATCTTTATAAATTTCAATTACAGTCAATTCTTTTTTTAATTTTTGTAATAAATAAGGATAATAAGAAAGATACGTTTCTAAATTTTTTTCTTTACTTTCAAAAAAAAACGTAATAGATGCATTCTCATCTAATAAATGCTTCTGATCTTCTAATTCTTGATATACAAAAACAGGAAGAAGTTCTTTCCCTTGAAGATAAACTTTCCATTCATTCTTCTTGGTATTTACTTTAATTTTTTCTAACGTAATATCTTCAAAATACGGATAATATTCCTGTTTCATATTCACTTTGTCTAACAAGATAGATACTTTTTTATCCATAAAAACTCCCCCATTTCGAATTAAATTGTTTCTAATTGTTCTATTTGAATAATATATTTTTGATTTCTTATACAAAATTCAATAAATTCTTCTAAATCCATTTTTTTCAATTCTTTTTCATAAGGATATTTATCTAAATCAAATACAATTTTATCTCTCATCATATAAGTAAGCATTTTATCTTTGGGCACACCTAAATACATCAACCAATAAGGATAAAGTTGTCTTTTTAAATAAGATAACGATGGATTCCCAGTTAAATAATAACTTTTCCCGGAAAGTCTAGTAGCATATTCATTTAAAATAGCAAGTTCAATAATGGCTTTCGCAATCTCTTCTTTTACAAGATGTTTCAACTCTTTTCTTACAATCGCATAAACCAATTGTATTAAGGAACTAAGAGGTTCTTTCTTGTCAATCTTTTTCCCTAAAATAATACTACTTTCTTTTTTCGTAGTAGGTGTTGTATCATCAATTAAATCTAATGCTTCATCTACAATATAAACAGTATAAAAAGGAAAAGGCTTTTTTATAATCTGAGAAAAGCATAAATTGCTTTCTTTCTTATGAATATCCCATATTTTCATCATTTCTAATCGATAACTTTCACTTCGTTTTTTTATTTTTTCATAATCTTTCATTTCTAATACTAGATTATAAATCATATCATCATTAGGAATAAAATTTTTAGGATCTTTTAATAAGTTTTGCTTATCTTGATATGTATTATTATATTCTGCTTTATAATTTTGCCATAATTTTTGTTTAAATTTATAAATAGATTCTGATATAGAAGCTTGAAATAATAAGTTCCATATTAATATATAATCATTCACAACAAATTTTACATTCATTTCTACCACATCCTAATAATCCATAATTTTATGATACCAAAATAAAAATGCCTTTGTCAAAACAAATATACTCCAATTGATTTAGAAAACAAAAAAGGATTTCAATGCCATCCTGAATCCTTTTATCTACCAGTTATTTTAATAGTAACGCATCACGTGAAACAGTAATATGTTTGGTACGAAATATTTTATTTGAAATATGTTTTCCAAACAAACCATGCCGCAACCGCAATCACTGCGAAAACAAGAAGAACGAGAATAATCTTAACCACCACAGGCAACTTCTTTTCTTTAAATTCATCTGCCATATCAAAATCTTTATCGGTTAAATCCATACTTCTCGTATAAAAATCTTGATCTGCTCCTTCTAATATAGAACTCTTTTCTTTTTCCTTTTCTTTTACTTTTTTCATTTGCTCAATCTGTTCATGATCAATAATTTCTTTAGACAAAGACAAAGAATCCGTATCATCAAGACGAGCCATTTCTTCGGTATCTTCTTCTGGTTCTGTTGGTTTTATTTTTTGCTTTTCTAACATATTTGTTGCCATTAAATCACTGAGAAGATTAACACTCGTTGCTTTATCCAATTCTCCTGCTAACGTTTTTGATGTAATTGTATCAATCAACTCTCGAAGTTCTTCTTCCTTCGGACCTTTGGCTCTTTCTTTTTTTTCTTTACGATATTGTTCTAACTCTTCAGGATTGAGACTAGCCAATATATTATAATTCGTATTTTTTAACTTTCTTTTTTCTTCTAAAGCATCTTTTTCAATACGATTTTTCCTTGCTTCTTCTAAAACACTATTAATATCATAAATTCGATTATCATGATCTTGATATAAGTAATTAAATTCCTCTAATTCTTTTTGCGCTTTAGGAATAGGCATCACATTCCCATATTCTCGCATCTGTTGATAACCCTCTCTAGTACTTACATTTCTTCTAGCATAATTTAAATCAATCGCATTACTATCCATAACACTAGTAATATCCGTATAACGTTTTCCGATTCCATCTTTTTGATATAGTTCCTGATTTTTATTAGACCTGCTATTGTGATATTGTTCCGTCTCTTCTTTATATCGATCCATTCTACTTGGCATGTCTATCACCTTCTTATTATTATAATATCATAGGATAGATAAAAACAAAAGAACTTAAATTATGCTTTACGTCAAAAGAATATTTCGATATAATGAAAGAAAAGGAGGTATATGATGAAAGTAAAAGTAAACCAAGATGCTTGCATCGGTTGTGGAGCTTGTGTCGCAATCTGTGAAGAACAATTCGAAATAAATGAGGAAGGTCTTTCTGAAGCAAAAGAAGAAGAAGTAAAAACAGAATTAGAAGAAAGCGTAAGAAATGCTGCTGAAACCTGTCCTACAAGTGCAATTGAAGTAGAATAAGCAAGACATTTCGTCTTGTTTATATTTTATGAGGTAAAATATGAAATGTCCAAATTGTGGAAGAAAAATGTTATCAGACCACACACATACTTTCTGTATTCACTGTGGTTATATGGAAAATGGAACATTTATCAAGAAAAAAGAGGATTCATACGTAAGTGATGTAGAGATTTATTTAGGAAATGAATATGAAGTAATTTATTATAACAATAATAACTATATGACACTGCTATTAGGACCCTTTTATTTTTGTTATCGAAATTATTTTTGGTTAGGAATTTTAGGATTTATCTTTAATTTGTTTTGTTATTTTCTCACTTATTGTACCTTTCCTAAATTTTTCTTTCTTACTTTCCTGCTCCTAAGAATTTTATATATGACTGCAGCAAACATATTATATTTAAAATTATTAGAGAAAAAAGTAGAAAAAATAAAAAATAAGTATCCTTCGGACTATCTAGAAAAATTAAGAACATACAATAATAAAAACACAAGTATTTTAAAATTAATACTTGCTCCCTTATGTATTGTCATAAGTATAATGATAATAAAAATGATGATTCACTAAAATGCAAGAAAAAGCAAACGCTAGCTTTTTCTTTTTCATATCATCCAAATATCATTCATTAAAATTTTACAAATTTCTAATCTCTTCTTCACTTAATTCACAACATTCACTGATTAATTTAATATCTAAGCCCTTGTTTAACATATTTTTCGCAAGTTGTATTGTTGCTTTTTTCTCTCCCTCTTTTAAAGCCAACTTCTTTTCTGTATTGAGAATAAATTTTTGATCTTCTTCATAACTCATCGCACTTTGGA
>CANQFX010000025.1 GCA_947600015.1 uncultured Bacilli bacterium | reverse complement strand
GATAGTGATGGATATAAGAGTTCTAAAACCAAGACCTATAGTAGTAATGGAACGTATACAATTAAAATAAAAGATAATGCAGGAAATGTTAAAGAATATAAAGAAACCATTAGTAATATAGATAAGAGTGCTCCAAGTTTAACGATAAAAGCATATAAAAGAACCTCTAGTGGAAGTAAAACCGGAAATGCAATCGCAAGTGCTAGTAGAGGAGGAACACTAAATATAACAAAATGGTTAAATAATGCAGATTATCCAAATGGGGTGTACTTTGATATAACATATAGCGATTCTAATTTAAGTAGTAGGGAATGGAAACATAATAGTGCGGGATTAACATCGAGTGCAAGTAATGTAAATACATTTAGTGGAAACGGAGCAAGTAGTATTAGTGGAACAACTGGAACAGATAATCGGTATTTATCTGATGATGGATATCGAAAAGCAAAATATATCATAAAAGATAAAGCAGGAAATGAAGCATCTGTGGATATTGTTGCGCCAATTGATAGAACAGCTCCAACAGCAAGCATTAGTAAAAATCCAACGACAGCAGGAGCCTCACAAGTAACATTATCAATTAGTGAAGCAAAAGATAGTATAAGTGGGCTAGCAAGTTATCCATATCAATTTGATAGTGATGGATATAAGAGTTCTAAAACCAAGACCTATAGTAGTAATGGAACTTATACAATAAAGATTAAAGATAATGCAGGAAATGAAAGATCCTATAGTAGAACAATATCAAATATTGATAACACACCACCATCCGTACCAACCATAAAATTTTACAAATTTAAAACCAATGGCACAGTACCAGAAAGTACTAGTGGATTATCTTCATATACATCTGGATGGAGTAATAAAGATTTATATATTGTGTTTAACTCCACAGATGCAGGAGTAGGAGGTATCTATTACAATTATAAAATAAAAAATAGTTTTGGCTCAATTTTAGATAATAATGGAAAATCAACGACGGGTACTGCCTCAAATACACGGCAGGCAACCACACTAATTTCAGCCCAAGCCTGTGATAAATTAAATAATTGTTCTAACTGGTCAAGTGATTATACAATGAAAATAGACAAAACAGCTCCAACGACACCAACAGTTACATTGCAATATTCTAATAATAATACTTATACGTCTAACACATGGACAAATAAAGTTGTTTACGCCAAAGCAAGCGGTTCTACTGACACTGGTGGTTCGGAAATTAAAGAATATAAAAGAGAATATTACACGTATTCTACAGTAGCAAAATATAATAGCAATTCATATGCATCACATTCAACTTCTTCGACACAATCAGGGGAGAAATTGGAAATGTCCAAAAATAAAATTACGAAAATCCGCTATAAAGCGATAGATAATGCTGGAAATGAATCTGCTTGGTCAAATTATTATTATGTTAAACAGGACAGCACAACGAACACCATTAATAGTTTTTCCTTCACAGGAACAGCAGGAAATAATAATTGGTATAAAAGTGGGGTTAGTTTGTATACGAATAATATTAATTATAAAACAGATGGATTATCTACAGTTCGTGGCTATTTTACTATTGGTTCTGGTACGACACATAAAACCAGCTATTATGACAATACTTCTGACTCAGGAGTAACAGTTTATGCTTATACAGAGGATGAAGCAGGAAATATATCCAAGTTATCAAAGAATCTCAAGATTGATAAAAATTCTCCAGTGGTAAATAAACTAACAGGTAATTATAAATGCCAACAGGGACCAATTTTAGAAAATTGTGAGTATGAAAACACCTTTGGTGGATTTAATACAACATCCTCTGTTTATGAGGGAGGATGGACAAACCAATCTGTTACAATAACAGCTGATATAACAGATGAGGGAAATTCTGGATTTACCACAAAAGCTTGTTCTGGTTCCGTTTTGGGTAATTGTGCTAATAGCACCACAGGAAGTTCGGTTACCATTGATAAAGGAATAAAGTATGTTTGGTTCACGGCTTCTGATAATGCAGGAAATAAGCTATATACTATAGTAAATAATAAGTATCAAATGGCTGGACAAGATTATACAAAACCAATTATAGTAAAAGTAGATAAAACAGCTCCATATACCCCAAAGTTAACTAATATAACGATAGACAATGGAGGATCTGTTATAGATTGGAGTTGCACTTCTGCAGGTTATACAAATGTAGCAGTTACTTGTACTGCTAAAATAAAAATAGTACCAAATAGACGTCACTTGGTTAGTGTTTATACTGGTGTACTAGATGCTGGTACTATAAATGAGGGTGTAAGTGGTCCATTTAAATTGAATCTTCGTGAATCATTGAACAATAATGCAATTATACGTAATGAAACTATCGAGGTATCAAATGATTTTAAAACAATTGATGTGGGAAATAGAAATAATGGTTCAAAAGATGTTATGACATACACCTTATCTGATAATGCAAAGAATGTATCAAAAAAATTAACTATTAATATAACATATAATTTTTAATAGACAATTGTCAAACGCAAGTAATTGTTGTGGGTGTTGATTATTTCAATAAATGATAGAAATAATTATAGTGTATAAATAAGTTTATATAATATTAGTCAAAGATAGAAAGGAATAATATATGAAAAAAAGAAATAAAATAATTATTTCCTGTTTGATAATCATAATGGGGAGTGTAATAATGATTGTGGGTGCGATTGTTCTAGAAAAAAAACCTACATCGAAGAAAAAGTCGGAACCATTAGAAGAAGAAAAATTTCGCCTTGATAATAAAGAAGAAGTGGAAAATTATATAAATACGCAATATGCTGAAGAAGGGTATGAATTTCAATTTGTAAAGCAAGAAGGAGATGAAGTTATTTTTAATAAAATAAAAATTGGAGATCCTTCTGATATATTAAAGTATACTGTTAATTTAAAAACACAAGAATTATTTATTGGAGGTGGAGATATTCAATAAAAGATAAAAAGATTGCTCTTCATTCAGAAGGCAATTCTTTTTTTCTGCTAATTCCTACCATTCCTCCTAAGATGGAACTAAAGAGAATAATTAAATAATAAAGAAGCATGCGAAGTTCTAATACTTGATCTGTCAAAATAGTTAGAATAAAGAAGATAGGAATAATAATTGTTGCAAATTTAATTCCTTCTAAAAATCCCTTATTTTGTGCATTTTTTCCTAGAATAAAACTACTAAAGAAAATATTTAATAAAAGAATTACTACTTTGAATATTTTATAAGTATTGGTACTGATGATATTAAAGTAATAAAGTGTTGTTAATAGTAGTAAGGAAATAAGTAGAGCAATTAAAGTATAGAGTAAACGCAACCCATATTTTTTTATATAAGCCATACCTCACCTCATTAATATGTATGTAAATGTATAAAAAAATATGAAATGAATCAAGATATAAATAGGTGATAGAATGATGAAATATCTGATTGTTTTTGGACGAAGTTTTTTCTTTTATATCATGATTGCAGTCGTATATCGTTTCATGGGAAAAAGAGAAATTGGCGAACTTTCGATTATGGACTTTATTGTTTCTATCTTTATTGCCGAACTTGCCGCAATTGCCATTGAAAATTATAAGGATAGTATTTTTCTATCGATTGTACCAATTGCTGTTTTAGTATTGTTACAAATTTTAATCTCAAAGATATCAATCAAAAGCAATCAAGCTAGAGAGCTCATTGATGGGGAACCTTCCGTAATTATTAATCGAGGAAAGGTAAATTTTAAAGAGATGTTAAAACAAAGATATAACTTAGATGATTTATTAACACAACTTCGTGCCAAATCGATTAAATCAATAGAAGAAGTAGATTATGCAATCTTAGAAACGAGTGGGAAATTATCTGTATTCAAAAAAACAGATGATCCCAATCGCACGTATCCTCTTCCTGTGATATTAGATGGCAAAGTAGACGAAGAAGTATTAATGCAGATTAGAAAAGATAAGATTTGGTTAAAAGATGCTTTAAAAAGAGAAGGATATCAATTAGAAGATGTATTTTATGGTTTCTATCAAAAAAATAAATTATTCTTAATAAAAAAAGAAAATATAAATTGACAATTTTTTTATAGAATATTTGTTACTATCAAGATGGTGATAGAATGAAACAAGGACTTTTTATTCTCATTATCTTCTTTGTGTTTCTGTTTTTAGTAACGACTCCTCAAAAAGAAGAGAAAAAAGAAGAAAGAAATATTTCAGTAAAAGAAGAGGAGCGAGGAATCTTTATTAGTTATATTGAACTTCAAAAATATTTAAAAGGAAAGGGAAAAGCAGAAGGAAAAAAAATAATTGATCAAATGATACAATCTGTTTTGGATTTAAATTTTAATTTAATTATTCTTCAAGTTCGTAGTTTTTCAGATGCCATCTATCCTTCCACAATTTATCCTTGGAGTGCAACCGTAAGTACGGAAGAAGGAGAGGATATGGAGTATGATGTTCTTGCTTATTTTTTAAAGAAATCACATGCAGAAGGAATTGCATTATATGCTTGGATTAATCCATACCGTGTAAGAACAACAGAAAATATTTCTTCGATTAGTAAAAAAAATCCTGCTTTTTCTTATATTGGAACAGATACGCTTTGGGTAGAAAATGGAATTTATTATAATCCTTCGAAACAAGAAGTAGAAGATTTAATTGTGAATGGAGTAGAAGAAATAGTAAAAAAATATAACGTAGATGGAATTTTATTTGATGATTATTTTTACCCGAATAATGAAATAGATCGAAAAGATTATGAAGAATATCTGAAAAATAATCCTCTCATATCATTAGAAGAGTATCATCTTAAAATTGTAAATAAAATGATAAAACGAGTATATGCAACTTGCCACAAATATAAAAAACAATTTGGTATTTCTCCTGATGGAAATATTTCTAACAATTATAATTCCGTGTTTGCAGATGTGAAAACTTGGGTCCAAAACAAAGGATATGTTGACTTTATTATGCCTCAGATTTATTATGGATTCTATAATGAGACACAGGCCTTTAAAAAAGTAATTGATGAATGGGATAATATGATTACGATAAAAAGTATAAAACTATTGATTGCCCTTGCTTTTTATAAGGTAGGACAAGTAGATACTTATGCAAAAAGTGGTTCCCTAGAATGGATTGAAAATAGTGATATTATTATGAGAGAAATTATATTATCTAGAAATTTAAAACACTATGATGGTTTTGTATTATTTCGATATGATTATTTATTTAATAAAGAATTACAAACCAAGACCACCATGCAAGAATTAGAAAATATGAAAAAAGTATTAAAATAATCGTTCTGAAGCAAAAAAATCTGGTATAATAAAAATAATAGGATATGGTGATAGAAGTGAAAAAGAATGGATTTACCTTAATAGAGTTATTAGCAGCATTAGTAATATTGGGAATTTTAATGGCAGTAGCAGTACCGAATGTATTAGGAATTCTAAATCAAAATAAAATAACAACTTACATTGAAGATACAAAAAAGCTAGCCACAACAGCAGAATATAAATTTCGAGGAAATAATTCTGTTGTAAGACCTACTAGTGGCAATTGTATTATCATGAGTCTAACTTATTTAGATCAATCAGAATTTGAAAGTCCACCAAATGAAGGAGAGTATTTAAAAGAAAGTTCTTTTGTTGTGATTAAAAGATCTGGAAGTACTTATGAGTATTATCCTCAATTGATAGAAAAAACAAAAACAGGTGCCTATCGAGGAGTTTTAGTAGTAAATTCAAAGAAACTATATGAGGAAAATCTTTCTTCTTTAGTTACCAATATTACTAGTACGAATATTGTTAATGTTACTGATTATATGTCAAGTCCTAATGCTACTCGAACACGCGGGAAAATTGGAAATGCAAGTTGTAGTTCAATTCAAAAAATATATTAAATTTGACAATAGAAAATGACAAATGAAAAAAAAATAATTGAAAACAAAAAAATAGTGTGATATAGTATTTTTATAAAATAGAGGAGAGTGAAAAAATGAAAAAGTTAAATAAAAAGGGGTTTACCTTAATAGAGTTATTAGCAGTTATTGTTATTATGGGTATTTTAATGATGGTTGCGATACCAGCGATGTCAAGATATATGGAAAATTCAAGAAAAGATACATTTATCGATACTGCCAAAGAATATGCAAACTCTGCTAGAAATATGTGGTTGGCAGATAGTTTATCATGTGGAGGAGTTGCTTCTACTGCAGTTGCAGTAGGTACCTATTATATAAAGATCAATACAGCAGATACATCTACAGTACAACTTTTGGAATCTGGTGGTAAATCTTCTTGGGGAAATAAAAATGTAAATGGCTATATTAAAGTATCTGTAACTACAGGAAACCAAACGAAATTCTATATTGCTATTACGGATGGAACCCATGGTATTAAAGATGAGGGAATTGAAGCAGATAATCTAAAACGAGGAAATGTAGGAAATGTTACTACTGCAAACTGGCCTTCACCAGATGCTGCACATACATGTGTTGAACAATAAAAGACATCAATGTCTTTTTTCTTTGCGAAAATATAGAAATTTGATATACTAAATAAGGAGGTAGAATATGTTAATACTTGGTAGTCATGTAGGATTTAAAAAGGATACACAACTCTTAGGAAGTTTGGAAGAAGCATTGTCTTATGGAGCAAATACTTTTATGTTTTATACTGGAGCACCCCAAAATACAAAACGTTATAAAATAGAAGATAGCTTGACAAGAAAAGCACTAGAACGAATGAAAGAAGAAAAAATAGACTATTCGAAGGTAGTGGTGCATGCACCTTATATTGTCAATCTAGCAAATGATACGGATTTAGAAAAATTTATGTTTGCTGTGAATTTTTTAAAAGAAGAACTTTCTAGATGCAAAGAATTAGGAATAAAAAAAGTGATTTTACACCCCGGAAGTCATGTAGGATGTGGAATAGAAGCAGGAATAAAAAATATTGCTAAGGGACTGAATATGATTTTGAAAGATAGTGATATTACCGTGTTATTAGAAACCATGGCTGGAAAAGGTAGTGAAGTTGGTTCGAAATTAGAAGAAATCAAACAAATTATTGATTTAGTAGAAAACAAAAACCATATTGGAGTTTGTCTGGATACTTGCCATTTAAGTGATGCAGGTTATGATATTTCTAATTTTAATAAATTTTTAGATGCATTGGATCAGTTGATTGGAATTGATAAAATTGGTTGTGTCCATATTAATGATAGTAAAAATGAAAGAGGAAGTCATAAAGATCGTCATGAAAATATTGGCTTTGGCCATATCGGTTTTGATACATTAATAGATATTATTTATAATCAAAGATTAGAAGATGTTCCTAAAATATTAGAAACTCCTTATGTAGATCGAGAATTTCCACCGTATCGTTATGAAATAGAAATGATTAAAGAAAAAAAGTTTGATCCAGAGTTAATAGATAAAATAAAAGGATATGAATAATAAAGACAAAGACAACTTTCAAAACAAAAATTAGATAATAAACGAACGAGTAAATATTATAACTGAAACGAAGAAGATAGGACCCTCTATCTTTTTTGCTTGTAAAAAAAAGAAAAATATGATATAATAAAGAACATTAAAAAGGGGGAAATGAAAATGGATTTTGAAATCATTGATTTTTGTGCAGCCTCAGAAGAGGAATTATTTAGAGTCGTAAAAGATAATATAAAAACAGCAAATATGATGGAAAGTGAAGTAAAAAAGCTTCGTTCGATGACAAAGATAAAACATACTAAAAAAACAAAGTCTTATAAAACGAATCCTAATATTGCTAAAGACCAAAAAGAAGAGAAACAAAAGATAGAGATAAATCAAGATTTTGAGGATGAATTTAATTATTACTATGATGAAATTAAAAAAATATCTAGTATGGATTGTAGTAGAGAACACATAGAAGAGAATTTACCTCAAAAAAGCAACTATGATTATGCAAGTATTTTATTACGAATCAAAGCAGAACTATTAAGAAATATAAAAGAAATTCACGAACTTTTAATGACAGAGAAAGAAAACCTGACAAAAGAGGATTGGTTAGAATTTAGGGAAGAAATCACTTTAAATGAACAAAAAATACAATTGATTACGGAAATAGAAAAAAGTAAAGAAAAAGAATGCTCACAGGAAGAACAAAAAAGAAATCACTTAATATTAGTTCCTACTTCAGGAGGAAATATTCGCGTAATAGAGGAATTAAAGAGAATTGATTCTGCTTATTATGAGGGTTTTTTAGGATTATTTCAATCCATTATTGATGGTAGTTTTAAAAATGTAAAAAGATTTGATCACAACCATAGCCAATTATATGGAATTAGTGAAGTAAAAGATTTTAAAATAAGAGTAATCTTTGATCGAATTGGTCCTCATGATTATGCCATACTAACGGCATTTATAAAAAAGACAGACAAAGATAAATCTTATGTAGAAAAATTAATCAATACGGTAATGCAATATAAAAATCAAAAAGAACGATTAAAAACACAATTAGAACAGGAAAAATTCATTAAATTGAATGAACAATATCAAGAAGAGTTATTTAATATTCTATTACCAAATACCAAAAAAGAATCGAACAAAGGGGGAAATATTTTATGAATCTAGAAATTTTTAAAGAGCTAAAATGTCTCCAAAAAGAATGTATTCAAGAACTAAATCAGAAAAATCAAGAAAAAGAATTTCTAGAAAAATTTATACTAAAAAATCAATTAAATACCATTTTAAATATTATGAAAATCAATTTACGTGATTTTATGATTGCTTATTTAGATGTTCAAAAAAAGAATCTAACATTTTCAGAGATATCCGAAATTGTAAAGTCCAATCATATTTTATTTGAACAAATGGATCCAAATGAGTTTAGAGAGATTATGAATAGTGTATTTGATATTGTAGAAGAAAAGACGCAAGACCAAGTAAAAGAAATCATTGCAGAAACTAGTAAATATAAGAGAAATTGGCTAATAAAAAAAATGAGTTCGAAAAGTAAATTAACGAAGGAAGATTTGGAATCTCTAATTTCTCTTCACGATTCTAAAACAATAAATATCATCGATTTATTTTTGATTGCTGAAGAAGATATGGAGACATTAAAAGAAGCAGGTGCCGTTGTACTTGGTATTAAAACAATGTTTGAACTTCGAGAGATAACAAAAGATAAAATGCAAGAAGTTACTAAAGAAATGCACATTCGATTCTCTTCCAAAGAATATGAAAAAGTTTTTAATCGCTTGGTAAAAACAGGTTATCGAATGGATTTTTTAACAGAGGTTTTGGATAAAATTAAAGATTATGCATCTAGTCTAATAGAACAGGAAAATAAAACCAAAAAAATCGCTAGAAGAAATTTAACAAATTATATTGTAATGGAAGAATGGCTTCAAAAACAAAAAGCAGAAGAAAGAATTCATAGTTTACCTGCAAATTTATCCAAGATTCCTGATGAGAAACTTAGAAAAGAAATTTTAAAGGTTATTTATCAACATAATGAAAAATTTCATCAAGAATTAAAAGAGGAATATGAACAATTATCTAGAAATTCAGAAAATTGTTTTCGAGCATTATTTCAAGAATATCATATTTCTATCGATGAATATGATATTGATATGACAAAAGGAATTGATGATACTCGGTTTATATTAGAAAAATTTAAGGAACTTTCTATCACAGAACCAGAGGAAATCATAGAGATTTTAAACCATACCACCAAAGAAATTACGGAAAATATTTTTCAATGTGTAAATAAAGGATATGTTACAAAACAATTGGTAAAAGAAGCAAAACAAATTTGGATGCAAGAAAAAGAAGATTATACGAATTTCATGAAAAATATAAAATTAATGCAAGAAAAAAACATTTCTCCTACTGTAATCATGAAAACATCAGAAATTTTATTAGAAGAGAATCATAAATTAGAAAATAACTTAAAAATATTAGAAGAATATCAATTTTCTAAGGTATTAAGAAATGCGTCTTCTTTGATTTTCTTAAAACAAGAAAACTTAAGAGAGAAAATTGATCAAGCATTAGAGCTAGGATTAGAAACCTTTTTAGAGGAGGATTTTGAACTGATAGATTCTATTGGTCCAAATGCCAAAAAGATTCTAATTATCAATCGCCTAAATATTCCTATAGAAAACAAAGAAGACTTAACTAATATAATCGCTAGCAAAAAATTTATCATTCCTGATGAATATTTAGATTACTATATTTATAATGCTACCAATTATAATCAAGAATTAGAAGAAAAAGAACAAAATAAAGAAGAATTGTTAGAATTTTTAGAACAATTTTTAAAAACAAAAAATACTTATGAAATGAATGGGATTAGAATATCGAAAAATAAAGTAAAAAGAAATTTGTCACAACTAGGAGAAGTATTGACAACACAACAAATCATGGATGCTTTAACATATTCTATGTCACTAACACAAGAAGAATATGAAACATTAGCAAATTTCATTATGAAAATAAAAACACAAAATAAATAATGAAAATTATTTACAACTAATAAATTTTATGTTAGAATAGCCAATACAAATGGAGGGGATATCTTATGATAATAGATACAGATGAAGTAATAATAGACGAAGTAGTAGAAGAAAATGAATCTACGCAAGTAGGAGCTTATGAAGGGTTAAAAAGAGTTGATTTTCATGATACTTTTAGTATTTTAAATTACGGAAAAGAAGTATTAGATGAAATGACAGCACTTGCCAATGGTGTTGCAGAACTAAAAGGTAGTAAAGAAAGTGAACATGTTGCTTTAAATAATAAAAAAATAAATGAGTTAATTTCTTTTAAACAATATTTTGATGCCCAAGAGCAAAAAAAGAAAGACTTGGAAAACGATGAGATAAAAAGAGAAAAATTAACAGGATTATTAAGTCGTATTCCTTTACTTGGAAATCGTGTCCATAGTTTACCTTTGATTTCATCGAAAAAAAACAAAGAAGAATATGAAATAATGGAATCTACAAATGAACAATATAAACGTTATGTAGAGGGACTTGGGATGATTGCAAATGATGTAAAACAAACAGAGTTAGATCATTTGGAAGGAATGAAGATGGACAGCTCATTTAAGAAAAAACTAGAACCATGGATTAAAAAATTAGATTGGTTAATTGAAATAGGTTATCAAGATAAAGCATCATTTGAACAAGGAGAACTTGCAAAATTAGAGCAAGCTTACCAAGCAAATCCAGAAGATTTAGATTGTCAGTATAAATTAAAATTAGCAAAACAAACAGTAAGTATCTTTGATAGAAAATTAGTTGATTTGCAAGGATCCGCCGCTAGATTTAAACAACAAATACAAGAAATGGGATTAGCTCAGATTGCTTCTGCTGAAATTATTACAAATTGTGAATCTTTCCTTAGTACTACGATGCCACTTTTACAAATTCAAGCAGTAAATGTTGTTTCTATTCATCGTCAAAAAGAAGATATTGAAAGACAACAAGCAATTGTAACTGCAGCAAATACTGCTATGGCAGAAAATTCAGATACGTTAGTAGGAAACCTTGAAAAAGCAAAAGAATTAAGTATAAAAGGAAATATCTTTGATGAAACATTAGAGAAACTACGCGATAATATAAGGAAAGGATTAGACTTAATAGAACATTGGGAAAGTGAAGGAGAAAAAGCGAAAGAAAAAACACGTGCTTTAGTAGAAGAAATCAATCAGTCACATAAGGCAGAACAAGAAGTAATAGACAATATGATTCAAGGAAGAGAAGTGGCTGTAAGTTTTTACGAAGAGCCTACTTCAAAAAATCCATATAGGAAAAAATAAAAAGAGGGGATAGCATGCAGGATTTACAGGAAATTGAGATTGCTAAGATCAAAGATTTAAATTTAATTTATTGTACAACGGTAAATCCTTATTTAGATGAGGAGCATGACAAACAACAAATATCATTACAGATTGTTTATGGGGAAAACCAAAGTATTCGTTATGATAGTTCTTCCCCTTATTTTTTATCATATATTAAAAAAGTAATTCAAGTTTATCAACAAGAAAAGAATCAAAGGAAAATTGAATTTTTAGATGAAGAATCAAAAGGTTTATTAGAAAAACTAGCAGTTTTATCAAAAAAAGAAGAATCACCAAAGAAACATAGTCAAAGACCTCTTGCTTTTACAGAAAATCGTAATTTCCAAATTAGATTAATGCAAGAATATATCATGGATGCCCTACGTTCCATCTTGCTTTTTTTCTATCCTGAGAATGAACTAAAAATAGGGAAAATGATGGGATATCGAAATAAGTATCTTCTTTCTTACTCTGTAGGCGAAGAGGAAAAATATCAATCATTGATTCTTACAAAACAAGATGAAAAAACGATGTCCTTTTCTAGTAATGGAACGGCAGGAATTGGTTTTTTTCTTCAAGGAAAAATTCAAATTTTTGAAGAATATGTACGAATTTTATGGCAAAATAGCGACAAAACAATGAGCGGAAGTACAATGTACGATTTCAACACGCAACTATTAGAACGAGCCATCCGGTATGAAGGGAAAACAATTTATTTAGATCAAAAAAATCAAAAAATTTCTAGTGAAGAAAAAGAAAAAATTGATTTTTATTTAGATTTGGTAGGATATAAAACAATTGCCGAAGGAATCAAAACAGCAAAAAACAATTTTCTATTATTTCAAACAGAATTAGATGAAAAAAATATAGGAAATCGTCTATCTTATCATATCAATTTTCAGGAACAATGTATTCAAATATTAAAGACGGAAAAGTATGGACTATCACATCATGGAATATTCATACCATTTGAACAACATGAAGAAGAAATCTTATTTCTCCCAATAGAAAGTGAAACAAGCAATTTACTTTTAGTTCAAAAACGATGTGGTATCAATCGAAAGATTGCCGATGATTCATCATGTAGTTTAGATAATTATTCTTATGAAATGATAGAAACAGAAGAAAATGTTACTTTAGGAGAAATATTTACAACAAAAAAGAAAACAGAATTAAAGGAAAATGAAGTGGCAAAAATAAATCAAAAAATTAGAAGATAATAAAAAGAAGGGATAAATATGGGAATATTTGATAAATTTTTAAATAAAACCGAAGAAAAATTAGAAGAAGCAGAAAAATCAAATTTAGATTTATTTTTAGAAGATATTAAAGAAACCTCTTATAATCAAAAAGAGGAACTTTCTGAATATTTAACAAAGCATTTTATAAATGGCCAAATAGATAGTTTTTGTGAGGAAAAATTACTATATGAAATTATGCGTAAAATTATGAGAGAACAAGCTCAATTTGATTTTGCAATTTCCTCTGCTGAAAAACTATATCAATTAATTTGTGATAATCCAGAAGATAAAGAGAAAAAAAGTTTATTTTTTCAATTTTTCAATATTGCTTTAAAACAGCCTCAATGGATGAGAGATCAAATGGAGTTTTCTACAGTATATCATCTATTGGAAAATAAAAAATTAACACTAGAAATTTATCGCCAATTTTTATACTATAATTATCATGATTATATGATTGAGCAAATTACTTCATATATGATAAAAGCCCGTATTTATTATGTTGATGAAAGAGCCTTCTTTGCTTCTGTAATTAATTTGATGAAAAAAATAGAGCCAAGTGAAATGAACAAGGAAATAGTAGCAAAACAAATCAATGAAACATTAAGAAAAGATCAAGAAGCAGCAGGATTTTATGATGTGGATGAAGAGAGAATTCAAGAAATTGCACAACAAGTGTTAAAATTAAGACAAGAAGTAAGTGATTCTGTATTTTTAACAGAAGAAGCAAAAAGTAAAGCAATAGAAGTATCTGATGAAGTAGAAAAAAGAGTTCGAGAGATTGTAGAAAAGAAAACCAATAAATTTGACCGAAAATATGAAGAAATTACAGAACTTTTTAAAAATATAACAAAAGGTAGTGAACGCTTAGGAGAAGATACATTAAGACAAATTAGAGAATTAGGAGAAAAATATTTGACCTTAATTCACGAAGAAGTAGGAGTTGATCCCCAAAAAGTAGAATCTATTGCGAAAAGAGTAGAAGCAGGAGAAGTAGAACAATCACAAACATCTTCTTTCCATTCTAATATTTCCCTAAAAAGTACTTATGAACAAATTAAAAGAGAAAAAATGAATGGGGATTTATATCATGAAAATTTTGATAAAATTTTAAAATACTTTTTATTGAATAAACCCATTATGTTAATTGGACCAAGTGGTAGTGGTAAAAGTCATGCGGCAAAGCAATTAGCGCAAATATTTAATTTAAAATTCTATGATTTAGGATTCATTAGTGATGAATATGCATTAATTAAAGGATATAATGATGCAAGTGGACACTTCGTTAAAGCACCATTTTATGATGTCTATAAATATGGAGGAGTTTGCTGTTTAAATGAGGTAGATAGCAGTGAGTCTAAAGCTGCTCTAGAGTTAAATAAAATTATTAGTGGAGATGGATATGAGCCTTACTTATTCCCGAATGGAGAGATTGTAAAACCACATCCTGATTTCCGATTAATTACGACAGCCAATACTTGGGGAGATGGAGCAGATTCAAAGTATAATGCTAGAGAACAAATGGACTTGGCCTTCTTAGCGCGATTTGAAAAAATTCCATATTCTTATGATGAGAAATTGGAAAAACGATTAATTGCAAATGATGAAGATTTATATCTATTTGCCCGTGCTTTTCGTCATGCAATTGAATCTCGTGATTTATATGACGTTTTATCTACTACGGATTTAAAAGATATTAAAAGATATCTTTCCTCAGGTATTGTTTCTATGGATGAGATTATCATGAATAAATTCATTAAAAATAAAAGAATTGAAACATTGTCTGGATTAAGTGAAGATATTTTAGATTTTTATCAACAATATGGTAAAAAAGAAGACACTTGGTTACCTCAATTCCAAAAGGTAATAAAAAAGATGCAACAAGGAAAATAAATATGAAAAAAGAAATTATAACAAAAGATGGAAATACGATATTTAAAAATACATTTGACAGTCTAGCAGATATCATAAAGTATATCCAAGAAACAGAAGTAAACCAAGAAATCTTTGGTAGCTTTTCAGGTCTTTCAAGCGAGATGGAGGGAAGCGAATTTTCAGGAACAGAAAGTTTAGAAGAAACAATCCAGTATTGCTTGTATGGTGTAAAAAATCAAGAATTTCAAGAATTTCTTCAATTAGAAAAAGTTTTAAAAGAAGAATTACCTCACTTAACTCAAAATAGAAAAAATACGATAGGAAGTTATGGATTTCGTCCCAGCGTTCAAAAATATTTGATGGGAAATCCCAAATCAATGTATCAATTGACAAGAAAAGAAAATTATCAATTTCTAGATATCTTATTTATGGTTACTGCTAGAAATGGAGAAACCCGAAATCAAATTTTGAATCGTGGAATTATTACTTTAGAATTAATTCAATTGTTAGAACAAATGGGATATCGCATTAATTTAGACTTTGTGGATGCTAGTTTCGTAGATCAAGAGTATATATATAATCAATTAAATATTAAAAAAGCACGAGAAAAACTAGATACTCATATTTGCTATTTTCCAATGTGTCATCCTGCTTTTTTAAGAAGAATCTTATTTCGAGTCAAAGAAACAATGCCAGTCACTAATCCTCACTGGGACAAAAGTTATGGCTATATTATTCAACCAGAGAAAATAGAAGAGGTATTAGAACAGGGAAAAGACAAAATAATTATATACTATTCTAAAGAATTAGGTATTGAAGGAAAAGATATCGTAGAAGATTTTAAAAACTTCTGGAAGAATTTAAATGAACAAACAGATATTTTACAAAAGGAAAATTTAACTTATGATGATAAGACAAAGAAATTTGTACTGACAAAAAATAAAAATCAATAGTGCACAAAATTTCACTTTTTTTCTTTTTTTCTTGCAAAAA
>CANQFX010000024.1 GCA_947600015.1 uncultured Bacilli bacterium | reverse complement strand
GGGGGGGTATAATTTGAATAGAAGAAAATAAAGCGGAGGAGAAAAGAAAAAATGAAAAAAGAAAAGAAGAGCCATTTTAATCTATGGATATACGTAATAATTATAGTATGTATTTTATCTAGTAGTATTGCTTATAGTGCTTTGAATGCTAGTGTTACGATTACAGGAGATGTGGTGATAGAAAAACCGAAAGGACCTCCTTTGTATGATGAAATAAAAAAGAATGCAGTAATGGATAATATAAAAAGTACTTTTGTGTCAAGTGATACAGGAATTAACTTTGCAGAAATTTCTTCTGATACGAATGGCAAAGGAGTATATGAAAGAAAAGGAACAGAAAACCAACAATATCCTATCTATTATTACCGGGGAGAAGTCGATAATAACAATGTCATATTTGCGAATTATTGTTGGAAGATTGTAAGGACAACAGAAACAGGAGGAGTAAAACTGATCTTTAATGGAACACCATCTAGTAGTAATACATGTAATAATACAGGAGAAGCATCACAGCTGTATAAAATAGCATTTAATGGTGCTGCTACTGCTACTTCTGCTTCTCCTGTTTATTTAGGATATAAATATGGAACGGTCTATAAAATTTATCATAGTAGTATTGGAAGTGACCCATGTGGAAGTAGTGTAAGTTATAGTGGAGGAACATATTCATTATATAATACATATAGGCAAGTAGATAAAACCCATCATTATTCGTGTGGAGGAAAAACGAGTTGTAGTAGTGTGGAATTCTATATACATTATAGTGTTCCTGGACATTATGATTATATAAAATTAAGTGGAGGAGAGAAAATAGAGGATGTATTAAACACAATGTTTAATGGAAGTAATGTGAATGAAAACAATTCAACAATAAAAAATTATATAGAAAACACTTGGTACAAAAACTATATGATAGAATATAGTGACCAACTAGAAGATACAGAATGGTGTAATGATCGAACCATCTATGATAAAGGACCATATAATCCAGCAGGAGATCTTACAAGTAAATTATATTTTGAAGGATATAGAAGAAGGGAAAATGGAACCCCAAGTTTAGAATGTCCAAGAGAAGTAGATAAGTTTACGGTAGGAAATGGAAGATTACAATATCCAACAGGATTATTGACGGTAGATGAAGCAATGTTAGCAGGAGGAACGATAAGTAACAATAAAAGTTATTATCTATATACAGGCATGCTTTACTGGCTTGGGTCGCCTTGTTATGCCTACAACCATGCCGCTTTCACGTGTGGTGTCGGTGGTTTTGGCGAGGTGGAAGATCACGGCGTGTACCTCAAATACGGTGTCCGTCCAGCAGTTTCACTGAAGACAGGAGCCTATTATACTGGAGGAGATGGAACAGCAAGTAGTCCTTATATCGTAGATTAAAATAAAAGGAGAATACAAAATTTCTTCTTTTTTTTCATTTGTTTACATATCATTTAGTGGTGATAGTATGTCAAAAGAAACATTTAAATCATTTGCTAGGAGTCATCCAGAACTTGCTAGTCGGGTGATGAAAGGAGATACTACTTGGCAAAGATTATATGAATTATATGATATTTATGGAGAAAATAATAATATATGGAAAGAATATTTTGCATCTCCGAATTCTCTTTCTAGGCAAACGACTTCTCCTACAACATTTAAAGAATTTTTTAATACCTTCCGTAATTTGGACTTAGATTCTGTGCAAAAAGGGGTAGCAAATCTTCAAAAAACAATTGGTCTTTTACAAGAAATCGGTTTAGGAGCAGGAAAGACTACAACGCCAACAACAAATACTTATGAACCAAGACCAATGTATAAATATTTTGAGGATTAAAGATGGATTTATTTACTATTCACTATATTAAAATCAATCCCTTAGTTTATCAGTATCTTCGAGAAAATTCTAGTTGGTATAAATATTTAAATCGTGATGCCAAAGCATTAAAACTAGTAGAAGAAGAAGCCAAAAAAAAATACCAATTAACGGCAGAAGACCGCATAGCGAAATTTTCGCGAAGTATGGATTTAATTTCTACATTTATAGATGTATTAAAATAAAAAATGTGATAAACTATAAATATGAATGAGTTATATGAAAAAGTAGATCAATTAAAAAATATATTGGACGAAACAAAAGAAATTAAACAAATCAAAAAATTAAATCAAGAACTAAAACAAGATGAGAAATTAAAAAAACTAATCCAAGAATATAAAGAAAATCCACAAAAGGAAAAGAAAGATCAAATTGAGGGAAATTCATTATATCGGAGATATAAATTAGCAGAAAATGAAGTAAATTTTATGATTTTAAAGATACGAGCACGATTAAAACAAATAAGTGGAAAAGGAATGTGTCAAAAATGAAAGTAATTCGTGGAAAATACAAAGGAAGAAAAATTGAAGGTTTTAATTTAGAAGGAACTCGGCCTACGATGGATCGAATTAAAGAAAGTCTTTTCGCAATGATTCAAGATGATATCGATGGAAGCATCATTTTGGATCTTTTTTCTGGTAGTGGAAACTTAGGAATTGAAGCATTAAGTTTAGGATCTTCTTTTGCATATTTGGTTGATGATAATAAAAAAGCAAGAGATATCATTCAGAAAAATATTCAAAATTTACAAATCCCAAATGCAAAAGTTTTGCATATGGATTATAAAAAAGCATTAAGTTTTTTTAAGGACAAAAAAGTGACATTTGATCTTGTTTTTTTAGATCCTCCCTATCAGAGTGATTTTATTGAAAAGAGTATTTCTTATATAGAAGAGTATCAATTAGTAAAACTAAAAGGTATGATTATTTGTGAAAGCAATGATAAAAATAAAATTATTTATCCTATTTCTTATCAAGCCATAAAAGAAAAAAAATATAAAGATAAATGGGTAGTCATCTTACAAAAAATATGCTAAAATATAAATAGAATAGATGGTGGGAATATGAAGAGGTTAAATAATCAAGGATTTGCCATTTCTACTGTATTATATGGACTTGTGGTAATGCTTTTTTTAATTGTATTATTATTGATTAGTATTATGTCTCAGAACAGAACAAATACAAAACAATTAGTACAAACAATTGAAGATGAACTAAATCGTTATAGTGAAACAACAACTTCGTTTGCTTATCGTTCGGGCGATACGCAGGGACAAGCATACCGAGTTCCTAGTGGACAAGCAGGATGGTATAAAATCGAACTTTGGGGTGCTTCTGTTAGTAAAAAAGGAGATTATACTTCTGGCATTACTTATTTAGAAGAAGGACGTACGATTTATTTTTTTATTGGTGGGACGAGTAGTAGTATTTCTTCTACAGAAGTGCGATTGACCAATGGAACAAGAGAAGATGCAACTTCTAAAAATTCACAAATTATGGTAGCAGCTGGCAATGGTGGAAGTTCTAAAATTTATGGCTATGGAAATGGTGATGATTGGTCAGGAAGTGGGTTAAAATATATGATAAATGGAAATATTTTAACGCAAGTAAATTCTGGTGTTGGCAATGCCAAAATTGAATTGGTATATAAATCTTCTAGTAGCACAACTCCTCCAAGGACCCATACCAAATTACAAAATGTTCGCTATATTAAAGACTGTATTAGCGGAAATACGAATAATTATTGGTTAGAAATTCAAGCCATACAGGCAGGGAATAATGTAGCAAGAGGTAAAATGACAACTCCTTTAACAGAATTGACAGATGGTTCCATTAGTAATGGTAAAAAAATTACAAAAACAGGAGTAAATCAATGTGTTATTGTAGATTTGAAAACAACTTATAATCTAGATGAAATTGCAATCTACCATCAAGCGAATAGTAAATATCGAGCACATACCGTGCAAGTAAGTAGTAATCAGACAACTTGGATATCACTAAAAGGAAAGAATATTGTAGGAAATGCTTCTTATCCTTATGGTGTTTTGGATGAGAAAGAAGGAATTCATTTTTCTGCATGGCAATTAGTGGATGATATCACGATTCCCAATGGCGATTATTATATTTTTTCCGATGCCAGAAAGAATCAAGTATTAAGTGCTTCTAATACAAATGTTTCTTTTACTACCTTTACTGGTTCTGATAAAGAAAAATGGCGAATCGAACGAAATACAGATGGTTCTTATAAAATTTTGAATAAACAAAATGGGTATGCCTTACAGGTACAAGATGGAATTAGTGAAATTGGAGAAATTGTAGACCTTAGTACTTCCTATCATGGTTATACATGGGAGAAATGGAGCATCGAAAGACAAGATATGGGAAATTTCTACATTAAGATATTTAATTCAATCTATCCACTAGGATCCGATTCTGTTAGTAATAGTAATGTAAAATTACAAGACGATACAAAAGAAAATGAAACAAATTATTTAAAACTTCTGAAAGTAGCAATATAAAAGAAAGAAGAGGAGTTATATGGAAAAAGCCAAGAGTATGTTAAAATTAGCCACTTTAATTAACTTTATTTTAGCGGGAATCATAGGAACAAGTTCTATGTTATGGACTTTTGTTTTAGTTATCTCAGGGATGATTTTATTATCTTATACCACATTATCAAATGAAAAATTAAGTGAAAAAAAAGTACCTTTGATCGTAATTGCTATCGTATTGTTCCTTTTTAATATCATTTCGTTTATATTTATTTTAATATCTGTTGATCATATTTCTGCACAAGCAAAAGAAGACATGGCAACAAATGAAAACAAACAAATGAATAAAGATACAAAACGAATTGATTTATTATTAAAATTAGGAACTGTGATGATTCTTATTTCTGGTGTTTTATTTACCATAACGAATTGGAATGTTGTTCCCGATTTTGTCAAGGTAATCGCCTTATTTTTAATGAGTGGACTATTCTTTTTACTTTCGAAATTTTCTGATACGTATCTAAAAATAGAAAAGACAACCTTTGTATATTCTTTGTTAGCAGTTTCTTTTCTTTTACTTTCTTGGATTGCCATTGGATACTTTCAGATTTTTTCTGAGTGGTTTTCGTATCAAGGTGCAGGAAAGATGCTAGTTTATAGTATCACTTTCCTATTAACAGGTGTAGTATGTTTTTATCTAGGAAGAAAATTTGATAAAAAAGAGTATCAGTCACTTGCTATCTTTCTTTTCTATCCTGTTTGTTTTAGTATTTTATTATTTTTCCAAATAAAACTCATAATGGTTTTACTAATAATGAGTATTTGTTCTTTCTTGATTAACCTTATTTTAAGAAATCAAAAAGATTCTCCTCTTCTTATGATAAATCAAGTAATTAGCTATATTTATATATTTATTATTCTAACTCATATAACAAAACAAGATTCTTTACTTTTGCTTTTATCTAGTATTTTAACCATGTTTAATTTAGGCTTAATAACAATTCAACAGAAAGAAAATATGAATAATGTTTTTACCGTTTTAATAGGAAATTTAGTAATGATTGTAAATTGTGTTCATTTTAATTTATCATTGATTACAATGATCGTTTTATTAACGTTACTTGCCATACTGATTCATTTAAATCCATATTATCAAGAGAAATCTTTTGTTTTGACAAGTGATATTTTTTATCTTTTTTTTATTCCCTGTCTTCTAATTTTTGGAACAATCATAAAAACATATCCTCTAGATTTATTATTTGGTGGAAGCCTTTATCTCATTGCCAATGTGATTAGTAGTATTCGTTGGTATCAAAAAGATAATAATAGTATTCATCAAAAAGCACAACCTTTTGCCATCTATGTATTTTTATGTACCTTGTTTCATTTTATTGATTATAGTATGATGGAATTAGGAAGTCTTACAATTTATTATGCTCTTAGCATCATTTATCTTTTGATTCATTTTGTTGTAAAAGAAAAAAATATGAAAAGGGAATATTATTTTTCTTTATTAATTACAACAATCATCGGTGTTTTTCAAAATCTTTATGTATTAGATAAATGGCTTTCCTTATTTTTTATTTGTGTAGCAGTCTATTTATATTTTAGTCAAAAAGAAAATAAGAGATTACAAATATTTACTTATATTTTACTTTTATATAATATTTATGCAAGTTTTGTCACAATAGACTTATTAGGACTTCCTAGGGTTTATCATGCCTTATTAGTAATGATGGTTTATGCAATATTTTTAATACTACTACAAGATAACCAAAAAAAGACAATTACTAGTATTGCTTTGGTAGTTCCCATGACTACTTTTCTAAATGCAATTTCTATTGATGGTAATGTTAGACAGATTTTAAATAATATGTTTCATATCTATATCTTATTACTAGTGATTCGTCTTTTGGTAAAAGAGCAAACCAAAAAAGATTTACCAACGACGATTGGGGTAGGAATTCTTTTATTAGAAGTCATCTTTTCTGATAGTATTTTAATTACATTATATGTAGGAATGGTAGGAATTCTCTTAATTTTATTTGGATATTATAGGAAAGAATATAAAAATTTATTTAATTTAGGAATAATTGTAATCATTTTAAATGTTATCAATGCATTATCAGAATATTGGCAACAAATCCCATTTTGGTTATATTTACTATTTGTAGGTTTATTCTTAGTATTATTTGTAACTTATAAAGAATTAACAAAAGGAAAAGAACCACCAAAGATAGAGCAAAAAGAAATTCCTCCCGTGCAACCAATCCCAAAAGAAACAGAAATACCAAGAGAATATAATGCATTTTGTCCTTTTTGTGGTAGAAAAAATGATGGAAATAATTATTGCCCAAATTGTGGTAGAAATTTAAAAAAAGAGAATTAGAAGTTGGCATTTAAAAAGGTTCATTTGTAAAAGAGTAGATTTCTAGTTATGAATAAATGGAGAATAAGGTTTTGTAAATCTTTTTCTTTTTATAAAAAAGTTGGCACAAAGTATTGACAAGTGCTAAAAAGTGTCATACAATACATTTAGCACTCATAAATTAATAGTGCTAGGAGGTTAATTGCAATGTTGACAGAAAGGCAAGAGAAAATTCTAAGGCTAATTGTAGAACGATACATCAAAGAACCGATACCAGTTGGTTCAAAAGTACTTTCCAAGATTTTAAAATGTTCTAGTGCTACCATTCGTAATGAAATGGGAATATTAGAAGAAAAAAATTTATTGGAAAAAACACATACTTCTTCTGGAAGAGTTCCAAGTGAAGCAGGATATCGTTATTATGTAGATCATTTAATGAAGTTAAAAGAAATGAATGCAGAAGATATGTTAAAATTACAAATTGTTTTTAATAATAAACAATTAGCGTTATCCGATGTTATTACGAAAAGTCTACAAGTAATTTCTGATATGACAAATTATACAACGATGGTTTTAGGAAGTAATTCACATGATAATTTACTAAAAAAAATAGAAGTAGTTCCCATTGAAGAAGGAAGTATGATTGTAATTATTGTCACAGATAAAGGTCATGTAGAACATAAAAATATTCGATTACAGGATGTATCCTTAGAAGAAGTGCAAAAAACAGTCGGCTTGATTAACAATTTAATCTCTGGTACGCCAATTGATGAAGTAAGCAAAAAACTAGAGTTTGAAATTAAACCAATCATTGGAAATTATGTAAAACAACATGAGCAATTGTATAATGCATTCTATCATGTATTTAATGATTTTAATAATCAAGAAGTAAATATTGTAGGTAGAAATAAAATGTTAGAACAACCAGAATTTAGTAGTAATATTGATAAAATCAAAACAGTTTTCAATAAACTAGAAAATAAAGAAATTTTAAGAAGCATTGAAGAAGATGACGATAATAATATTAAAGTTTATATAGGAAAAGAAAACAATATTGATAGTGATGTAACGGTAATTAAAACAAAATTTAAAAATGGAAATGAAGAAGGTACAATTGCGATTGTAGGACCAAAGAGAATGGAATATGATCGGGTGCTCTCCATGTTAGAATACATGAAGGAAATGATAGAAAGGTAGGTAAGGATGGTAGAAGAAAAAGAACAAAGCAAACAAGAAAAGGTAGAAATTCTTACACCAGAGGAGCAAGAAAAGACTCCTCCAGTAAAAGAAAAAAAGAAGAATAAAGAAAAAAAGCATCAAGAAGAAAATAAAGTTTGGGAAGAAAAATTAAAATTAAAAGAAGAAGAAAATAAATCTTTATTAGAAAAAGTAAAATTAGCCCAAGCAGAATTAATAAATTATCGTAAAAGAAAAGACGAAGAAACACAAAACATGATGAAATATGCCAATCAAGATTTAATTATGGAACTAATTTTGGTAGTAGATAATTTTGAAAGAGCAATTAAGTTAGATGATAATGATTTAACAGATGAGTTATCTAAATTTTTAGCGGGTTTCAAAATGATGTATGCCAATCTAGTTGACATATTAAAAAAATTTGGTGTAGAGGAAATTAACCGTGTAGGAGAAAAATTTGATCCTACTTTGGAACAAGCATTAATGACAGATTCTATTCCTGAAATGGAAGATGAGATAGTTATTGAAGTATTGTTAAAAGGTTATAAATTAAAAGACAGAGTGATACGCCCTGCCTCAGTAAAAATAAATCAAAAGTAAAAAAGAAAAGGAGAAATAAATATGAGTAAAATTATTGGTATCGACTTAGGTACAACAAATTCATGTGCTGCTGTCTTGGAAGCAGGAGCACCAAAAGTAATTCCAAATCCAGAAGGAGCAAGAACAACACCATCAGTAGTTGCTTTCAAGAAAGGGGAAAGAATTGTGGGGGAGGCTGCCAAAAGACAAGCCTTAACCAATCCAAATACGGTATCTTCCATTAAACGTTTAATGGGTACAGATAAAAAAGTAGAATTAGAAGGAAAGAAATATTCACCAGAAGAAATTTCTGCAATGATTCTATCTTATATTAAAGATTATGCAGAAAGTTATTTAGGAGAAAAAGTAGAAAAAGCCGTAATCACTGTTCCAGCCTACTTTAATGATGCGCAACGTCAAGCAACCAAAAATGCTGGAAAGATTGCAGGACTAGAAGTAGAAAGAATCATCAATGAACCAACGGCTGCTGCTTTATCTTATGGTCTAGAAAAAGAAGAAGGACAAACCATTTTAGTTTATGACTTAGGTGGAGGAACATTCGATGTATCTATTCTAGAATTAGGAGATGGCGTATTTGAAGTAAAATCTACCAACGGAAATAACCATTTAGGTGGAGATGACTTTGATGAGAGAATTATTGATTATCTTGTAAAAGAATTTAAAAAGGATAATTCAATTGACTTATCGAAAGATAAAATGGCAATGCAACGACTAAAAGAAGTAGCAGAAAAAGCCAAGAAAGATTTGTCAGGAATGGTATCTACGCAAATTTCTGCGCCATTTATTGCGAAAGGAGACGACGGAGAACCACTTCACTTAGATATGACATTAACTCGTGCTAAATTTGAAGATTTAATTTCTGATTTAGTAGAGTCTACAATTGATCCAGTAAGACAAGCATTAAAAGATGCCAAGATGACCAAAAAAGATATTGATAAAGTAATTTTAGTTGGTGGATCTACGCGTGTACCAATGGTATATGACACAATTACCAAAGAACTTGGAAAAGAACCATCACGTGAAGTAAACCCAGATGAAGTTGTCGCAATGGGAGCTGCGATTCAAGGAGGAGTATTAACCGGAGATGTGAATGATATCGTTTTACTAGATGTAACTCCATTATCTCTTGGACTTGAAACATTAGGTGGTGTCATGACGACATTAATCCCAAGAAATACAACCATCCCAACTTCAAAATCAGAAGTGTTCTCAACAGCAGCCGACAATCAACCAGCAGTAGACATTCATGTACTACAAGGAGAACGTTCTATGGCTGCCGATAATAAAACATTAGGAAGATTCCAACTTAACAATATTCCACCAGCACCACGCGGAGTACCACAAATAGAAGTAAAATTCGATATTGATGCCAACGGAATCGTTAATGTTACAGCAAAAGATCTAGGAACAAACAAAGAACAATCTATTACAATTACCTCTAGTACAAACTTAAGTGACGAAGAAATTGAAAAGATGCGTAAAGAAGCAGAAGAAAATAAAGAAGCAGACGAAAAGCGAAAAGAAGAAGCAGAAGTAAGAAATGAAGCAGAACAAATGGTCTTCCAAACAGAAAAAGCAATCAAAGATTTAGGAGATAAGGCCGATAAGAAACAAGTAGAAGAAGCAGAAGATTTAATTAAAGACTTGAAAAAAGCACTAGAAGATGGTGATATTGAAGAAATTAAAAAAGAAAAAGAAAAACTTCAAGAAAAAGCCATGGCTCTTGCTTCTAAAGTATATGAAGAAGCCGCAAAACAACAACAAGCAGAAGAACCAGAAGAAAAAAGTGATGCAAAAAAAGACAAGAAGAAAAAAGATGACGTGCAAGAAGCAGATATAGAGGAAGAATAAAAGGAAAGTAGTCCTTTTGGGCTACTCTTTCTTCTTGTTTATTAAAAAAGAAAGGAGTAAACAATGGCAGAGAAAAGAGATTATTATGAGGTCTTAGGTGTTTCTAAAAATGCAACGGAAGCAGAAATCAAAAGTGCCTTTCGAAAAAAAGCCAAAGAATTCCATCCAGATTTAAATAAGGATAATCCAAATGCAGAAGAAAAATTTAAAGAAGCCCAAGAAGCCTATTCGGTATTATCGGATGAATCTAAAAGAAAAATGTATGATCAATATGGACATGCCGGTGTGAGTGGAGGCGCAAGTGGTTTCTCTGGATTTTCAGGATTTGATGCAGGAGGATTTGACTTTGGAGATATTTTTGATAGTATCTTTGGAGGAGAAAGTGCTTTCTCTGGTTTTTCTGGATTTTCCTCTGGAGCATCTTCGCGTACTAGAAAAAGTCGCGGTAGCGATGTATTAATGCAAATGAATTTAGATTTTGAAGAAGCAATTTTTGGTACAGAAAAAAAATTTGATTTAGATGTAGTAGAAGAATGTGAAGAATGTCATGGAAAAGGTGGCTTTGATGTTGAAGAGTGTCATACATGTCATGGAAGTGGAACAATTACTACCCAACAACAAACCATTTTAGGATCTTTTCTTTCAAAAAGTACTTGTCCTGATTGTGGAGGAACGGGAAAAATTTATAAACGAAAATGTCGAGAATGTAATGGAAAAGGTCGCGTAAAAAGAAATAAAAAAATCACGATTAGTATTCCTGCTGGAATTACTACTGGAGATCGACTAAGAGTAAGTGGCAAAGGGAATCCTGGTAGTAATGGTGGACCAAACGGAGATTTATATTTAGAATTTATCGTCTCAGAACATGAGTTCTTTCTACGAGATCAAGATGATATTTATTTAGAAGTTCCTCTTACGATAACCGAGGCAATTCTTGGTTGTAAAAAGGTGATTCCAACACTTTACGGAAATGTTAAATTAAATATTGATGCGGGAACCAATAGTGGAGATAAAGAGAGAATTCGTGGAAAAGGAGTAGACAATAAATATCATAAACATAAAGGAGACATGTATGTTGTATTTAAAGTTTACACACCAAAACGTTTATCAAGAGATCAAAAATCATTAATAGAAAAACTTGCCAAAACTTCGCTTGAGACAGAAGAAATTACAACATTTACGAAATTTGTAGACAAAAATAATTAGAGGGATTTTCCTTCTTTTTTTGTAGAAAAAGTTTCGATTTTCTCTTCTTCATGATATACTATTAACAGTAAAGAAGAATTGGGGTTAAAAAAGGAGGAAAAAATGACAAAAGGTGATCAATACACAAAAGAAATCTTAAAAAGAATTTTAGAGGAAGGGTGCCTAGATCAAAATCCAAGACCCCATTACGCAGATGGAACAAAAGCACATACGTTAAGTGTAAATCATGGGATGTGTACCTATGATTTAACAAAAAATGAGACCCCATTAATTACATTAAGACCAATTGCGATTAAAAGTAGCATTGGAGAATTATTATGGATTTATCAAGAAGAATCAAATGATTTAGATTTATTAAAAGAAAAATATGGTGTTTCTTGGTGGGACGAATGGGATATTGGAAATAGAACAATTGGCAGTGTTTATGGCGAAACAGTAAGGCGTCATGAATTAGTAACGCGTTTATTAGAAGGAATGCAAAAAGATCCAGATGGCAGACGTCATATTATCTCATTATGGCAAGAAGATGATTTTCAAGAAAAGCATGGATTAAAACCTTGTGCTTTTCTAACACAATGGAATATTAGGCACGGCAAAGATGGAATAGATTATTTAGATATGTGTCTTACCCAAAGATCGAGTGATTTTGCGACGGCAGGTTGTATTAATCAAATGCAATATTTAGTATTTCAACATATGGTCGCAAGACATTTAAATTTAACTCCAGGACGTTTTACATGGTTTTATAATAATATTCAAATTTATGATCGTCATATTGAACAAGCAAAAGAATTAATTCAAAGAGAAGCCGTAGAGTGTAGTCCAACAATTGAACTAAATAAAGAAAAAACAAACTTTTATGATTTTACTCCAGAGGATGTTACGATTAAAGATTATCCAAAACAATTGATCAAAGAGAAAAATCCACAATTGAAATTTGAACTTGGAATCTAATAGAAGAGGTGGAACATGAAAGATATTTCTATGATTGCTGCAATTGGGAAACGAAGAGAATTAGGAAAAGATAACCAATTACTTTGGCATATTCCGGAAGACTTAAAGTTTTTCAAAGAAACAACGCAAAATAAGCCAATTGTGATGGGGAAAAATACGTATCTTTCCTTACCAAAGTTATTGCCTCAACGAAAACATATTGTCCTAACACATCAAGAAATAAAAAACAAAGAAGTAATGACTTGCCATGATTTAAATGAATTAATGGCGTATATCGAAAGACTAAATCAAGAAATTATGGTAATTGGTGGAGCAAAAGTATACGAACAAATGCTTCCCTTTACCACTAAAATATATTTAACAGAAATTGAAAAAACATTTGAAGCAGACACTTATTTTCCAGATTTTCCAAAAGAAGAGTGGCAGATAGAAGAATTATGTGAAAAAGAATTTCAGGATATGAAATATAAACGATTATTATATACTAGGAAACACTAAGTTTCCTTTTTTTATCAGAGGAATATTTTCTTAACAATCAAATAAGATCAATGATTGACAAATCAAGCAATTTTAAATAAAATATACTTCGCAAAGGAGAAGTAGTATGAAAGACTATACAATAGACAAGGAATTAAAAAAAACGTTTATATTAAATTATGAAATAAAAGAAGGAAAAATAATTGTCTTTCTTGCTTCGAAAGAAAAATATATTTTGCCTGATACAAGAGAAAATGAATTAACGGTATTAAAAGCAATGAAAAAGCAAGTAAAACATTATTTAAAACGAAAAGAAACAATGGAACGATTTCAAATGTTTGGAGGAAAATGTATTCTGGTTGGTCTCTTAGCATGTGTGGGTATTTTTAGTTTTACTAACCCAATATATGTAATGGCCAGTTTTGTATTTTTTCTTTTAGCACAAATAATAGGAATTGGAAGTATCATTGAATTTACAAAAGAATTAAAGGATTTAGAGAAAAATGAATTATTTTTAGAATATGAAAAGCAGATAAATACCAATGAAGAATATCAATCGGAAAAAACAAGGAACAAGAAACAACAATTAGTAGAAAAAATAAACCAAGCGATGCCAAAGACAATAGAAACATATGTAGAAGAAAGACTTGCTCCTATCGAATCACCAGAGGTTCCTTTATTTAACTTAAATACAATCGATAAAATTTCTTATAAAGAATTAAAAGAACTTACGGATTTAATTGATTTAGATGAAAAATTTCATCCAGCAGTAGATTTACCAAAAGAATTGATCAAAAGGCAAAAAAATAAATAAAGGACGTAAGAAAGGAAACGAATAAAATGAAAGATTATCCAACAGAAAGAGAAAATAGAAAAACATTTATCTTAAATTATGAAATAAAAGAAGGCCAAATGATTGTTTCACTTGCTTCAGGGGAAACATATATTTTGCCCTATACAATAGAAAATGAATTAATGGTATTAAAAATGATGAAAAAGCAAGTAAAAAATTATGCCAATAATGAAGATTATAAAGAAGAAACAAATGATTTAAAAATTTGTGGTGTAAAATTCATTCTTGGTGGTTTAATCGTTGGAGGTAGTATTCTATTTTTAGGTTCCGGTATGGTGGTAACCACTATAGTAGGCATTGTTTTTTTGTTTTTTACTCTAACAATGGGAATCGGAGGTATTATATTATCTACAAAGGAATTAGAGGATTTAGAGAAAAATGAATTATTTTTAGAATATGAAAAGCAGATAAATAACAATGAGGGATATCAATCGGAAAAAACAAGGAACAAGAAACAACAATTACTAGAAAAAATAAACCAAGAAAGACCAAAATTATATGAGGAAGAAAGCCTTGCTCCTATTGAATCAACAGAAGTTCCTTTATTTAATTTAAATACAATCGATAAAATTTCTTATGAAGAATTAAAAAGTCTCACAAATTTAATTGATTTAGATGAGAAATTTAATCCTAAAAAAGAAAAAGGTTATGTAAAAAAGAAAAAGAAAAACATGGAATGATATCCATGTTTTTTAATAAATCATTGTATGTAGGATTCGCTCTGTATTTCGAAAATTTAATTTAGCAATTTCTTTTAACTTTTCTTTCCCGTATTTTTCAACAATTTCTTCTCCTATTCGATCAACATCACTACCAGCGCCTTTTGGTAAAGGAAAATGAATTTGATCACAAAGTTTATCAAATTCTTTTAAAAAGAGATAGCGACTAATAATCGATCCACAAGCAACGGCTAGGTTTTGATCTTCTGCTTTTGTTAAGAAAGTAATATTTCTTTGTATATCAGGAATTCCCTCTAAATATTCATAATATCTTTTTTCTCTAGCAAACTCATCTACAATAATATAATCTATCGTTGGATTTTCTTCAGTCATTAATTGATAAAGTGCTTTATTATGCATAATTGCTTTAATTTTATTCATATTGACATCTTTGGTATATTTTTCATTATATTCTTGATTAGAAAGAATGATACTACGATATTTTATTCTTTGTGCAATTTGAGGTGCAATTTTTAAAATTTTATTATCATCTATTTTTTTTGAATCCATTACTCCTAAACTTTCTAAAAAAGGAATTTCTTCTTTCGGTACATAGGTTGCAGTAACAACAATCGGACCAAAATAATCTCCTGTACCTACTTCATCAGAACCAACAGAATTACATAGATAATATTTTTGATTTTCTTTCTTCTTTTTTTCCTTTTCTTCTTTGGTATTTTCTAAAGCAACACCCCACATCGCTGCATCTACATCTGCACTTACTCCTTGGAACATAACTTTACCGCTTTCATACATTGTAATTACCGTATCTTCATCTTGTGCTTGAAAAACAACATAGGGAATTACTTTATCCCTTCGTTTATCTTTATAATATTCGATCATTTTCGCTTTAATTTCATCATTTACTTTAATTACAATGTTCATAGTTTCACCTCAAAACTAGTATAGCATATTAAGAAAAAATAGTGTATACTGAAAATGAAAGTAGAGGTAGTATAAATATGAATATTTTAGATATTGTGATTGTTTTATTTTTAATTTCATGCATCGTAATGGGATGGAAAAACGGAGTAATTAAGGAAACAGTATCTTTTGTAGGAATTGTTCTTGTTCTTATTTTATCTTTTTTGTTCAAAGAACCACTAGCTAATTTTTTATGCAAATATTTTCCTTTTTTCTCATTTAAAGGTAGTTTAAAAGATATGGTTGTAATGAATATTGTTTTATATCAAGGTATTTCTTTTTTCCTTATTTTTAGCTTACTACTTAGTATTTATCATTTTATTTTAAAAATTTCTGGTATTTTACAAAAATTAGTCAATTTTACATTTGTTTTATTATTGCCTTCCAAAATATTGGGTAGCATCGTAGGATTATTGAAAGGATATATTATCGTTTTTATTTTATTATTCCTTGTTTTTGTACCATGTAAAAATTATGCTTTCTTACAGGAAAGTACACTTACTCCGAAAATATTAAATGAAAGCCCTATTCTATCAACAAAAACAAAAAGTATGAGAAAGTTAGTAGAAGATGTATATATGTTAACAGAACAAGTGACAAAGGAAGAAATTAGTAAGAATGATGCAAATTTAAAAATATTAGATGTAATGTTGGAATATAAAATAGTAAGTAAAAAAACAGTAGAACAATTAGTTGTCTTAGATAAATTAAAAGGAGTAAAAGGAATCAATAAAATCATAAAAAAATAGAGGGGAAAATTCATGTTTGATTTACATTTTGATTTATTAACTCTGGCGTATCGTTCTTATTTAGAGAATGATTATACTTTTTTAAAAGAATGGATAAAAGCCTATCACAAAGATAATGTAAAAGGAGTGATTGCAAATCTTTACTTTATGAGTGAAGCGGAAATGAAAAAAGAAATTCATCCTTTATATTATCAAAAAGAAATACCTGTGACAGAAATGTTTCGAATAGCAAAAACATTGGTAGAAAAATTACTTCCTAATACCGAAATCATTTATTCTATTGAAGGTTGTGATTATTTAAAAATAGAAGAATTAGAAATATTAAAAGAAATGGGTTTACAAAATATATTATTAGTATGGAATGAGAAAAATTGTTATGCCTCCGGAATTCGTAGTGAAGATGGATTAACCAAGGAAGGGCAAAAATTGATTGATAAGATATTGGAATTGAATCTTACATTGGACTTATCCCATACCAATAAGAAATCTTTTTTAGATATATTAAATTATTTACAAGAAAAAAACAAAAAACCATTTCTTTTAATCAGTCATTCTAATGCTAGAGTTTTATGTGATAGAAAACGTAATTTAGATGAAGAAGAGTTATCATTGTTAACTAATTTTGATTGTCTTGTTGGTGTATTTTCTAATCGTAATTTTGTTGTTTCGGAAGAAAGAAAAAATCAGGCAACAAAAAAAGAACAGCGAAAAACTTATATAGATCATATTAATCATATCGTTTCTATTTTAGGAATAGATCGTGTTGGTGTTTCCAGCGATGATATGACTTTTTGTAAAGAAAAAGAAAAGGAGTATAGTAAAACATCTATTTATGATTATTCCTGTATTAGAAGAGATTTAAAAAAAGATTTAGAAAAATATTATACGAAACTAGAAATTCATAAAATATTATATGATAATGCAAAAAAGCAATATGAAAAATATAAACGAAAATGATTTATGAGAAAACAAATGAACTTTGGTTTCTTTTTTATTTGACAAAATTGTAGGGGGGGG
>CANQFX010000023.1 GCA_947600015.1 uncultured Bacilli bacterium | reverse complement strand
ATAAAGCTAGTTTATATTATGATTATATAACATTAAGTGGAGGAGTGAAAATTGAGGATGCACTGGCCAATATGTTAGATAAAAATGAAACAAATTCGACAATCAAAGATTATGTAGAAAACACCTGGTATAAAGGACATATGACAAGTTATAGTGACAGGCTAGAAGATACAGAATGGTGTAATGATCGAAGTATCTATCAAAAAGGAGGCTGGGATGCTCAGGGTCAACTCGATAGGTTAGATAGTCCTGGTCTTGTTTTTGGAGGAGAGGAGAGACTACGAAATGGAAGTCCAAATTTAACATGTCCAAGAGAGACAGATAAGTTAACTGTTGCGAATGGAGGGGTGCAATATAAAACAGGATTATTAACAGTAGATGAAGCAATGTTAGCAGGAGTAAGTAGGGATGATGACAATGAAAATACTTATTTATATTTTGCTTCTGCATTCAGTATTTGGCTAATGTCTCCTGGAGTAGTATTTGGTATTGCTACTGAGGAAGATATATGGAATTCTAGTACTATAGATGCTGATGGGGTTTCTAATAATCTTGCTGTATATCCTGTTGTTTCTTTAAAAAGTGATACTTCTATTACTGGAGGAAATGGAACTGCAGGTAGTCCTTATATTATAGATTAATAAAGCCATTTTTTTGAGAAATATTGCCCCCTTTTACAGAAGATAGTAATCACAAAATATCTTCTTTTTGTTTGAAAATTTATATAATTAATAAGATATATGATATAATCATAAATAGAAAAGAGGTGGTGGTAAGATGAAAAATTTTAAAGAAAAATTAGCTTTAGTTCCAACCAAACCAGGAAGTTATCAGATGAAAAATAAAGATGGCGTTATTATTTATGTTGGAAAAGCAAAAAACTTAAAAAATCGACTAAAAAGTTATTTTACAGGAACCGCAACAGGAAAAACAAGATTATTAGTAGAAGATATTGATGATTTTGAATATATTGTCACCTCCTCAGAATTAGAATCGCTGATTTTAGAAATTACATTAATTAAAAAATATAATCCAAAATATAATATTTTATTAAAAGATGATAAAACATATCCTTATATTGAACTCACTAATGATAAGTATCCTACGTTAAAAGTCGTAAGAAATACAAAACGTAAGAAAAATAAAAATCATTTATATGGACCTTATCCTAATGTAGGAGCAGCTAGAAAAACAGTTTATATGCTAAATCGTATCTATCCTCTTAGAAAATGTAATCAATTAAAAAAAGAAGTTTGTCTTTATTATCATATTCATGAATGTTTAGGATATTGTGCCATTCCGATTGCGCAAGAGAAAATAGATAGTATGAAAAAAGAAATCATTTCTTTTTTAAAAGGAGATGCAGAAATCGTTACCAAGAAATTGGAAGAAGAAATGCATAAAGCGAGTGAAAATTTAAATTTTGAACGTGCATTAGAATTAAAAAAAATGTTAGAAGATGTCCATACGACATTAGTACGGCAAAAAATTGATTTAAATAAAAATTATAATTTTGATTTAGTTAATTTTTATCATGATAAAAATTATTTATCCATGGAAATTTTCTTTATTCGAGATGGATTATTATTTGGTCGTCATAATGAAATTATTCAAACGATGTTGGATCCTATCTCAGAAGTAATAGAATATTTAATTAAATTTTATGAGCAAGGTGTATTATTACCTAAAGAGTTATATATTCCTATAGAACTAGATCAATCCTTAATGGAAAGTTATTTTCAAATTAAAGTAGTGCAACCACAAAAAGGAAAATTAAAAAATTTAGTAGATTTAGCTAGAGAAAATGCCAAAGAGCATCTAGAAGCGCAAGAAGAAACATTAAAACAGGATGAGGAGAAAAAACAGGAGGCATTAGAAGAACTTGCTCATCTTTTAGGAGTAAAGCAGGTATCTAGAATGGAATCATTTGATAATTCTCATCTATTTGGAACATTTTATGTAGGAGCAATGGTTGTATTTGAAGATTTTTTACCTAGAAAAGAAGAATATCGAAAATATAAAATTAGTATGGATGTAAAAGATGATTTATCTGCAATGCGAGAAGTTCTTTATCGGAGATATTATAAAGTATTAATGGAAAATTTAAAAAAGCCGGATGTCATTGTAATGGATGGAGGAAAAACGCAAATTGCAGTGGCAAAGGAAATCCTACAATCCTTAGGTTTATCCATTCCAATTATTGGTTTAGTAAAAGACCAATCTCATAAAACTAGTTATATAATGAATGAAAATTATGAAATATTAAATGTTTCTAAAAATAGTAATTTATTTTTATTCCTAACGAGAATTCAGGAAGAAGTCCATCGCTTTGCGATTAGTTATCATCGAAATATGAAAGCAAAAGGGACCCTATCTAGTTTATTAGATTTAGTTCCAGGAGTAGGAGAAGTAAGAAAAAAACAATTGCTAAAACATTTTGGTTCATTAAAGAAAATGAAAAGTGCTAGCAGAGAAGAACTTGCGGAAGTAGTAGGAAAAGAAGTGGCAGAAAATTTATTTTCTTATTTAAAAGAATTATAGTATAATAAAGAATAGAGGGAAGAAAATGGAAAAGAAAAATGCATTTACAATGGTAGAATTATTAGCGACGATCGTAATTTTAGGAATCTTATCTAGTGTAGGAACGATTGCGGTAATGCGATATTTAAACAAAGCAAGAAATGATTCTTATGAGCAAATGGGAAAAACAGTATATGAGGCTGCTCAAAACTATATGCTGGATTCGGGTATGATTGAAAATACTACGATTACAACCGCAACACTACAAAGTCAAGGATATTTAAAAACATTAAGTAATCCAGATGATACCAATGGTGCTCCTTGTTCCGGAAGAGTGCAGGCAACCGTAAGTTCTGCTAGCGGAAATAAGATTGCGGATTTTACCTATAAAGTCACAATTACTTGTAATGGGAAAACAAAAATAAATGGGAAAATATATCCATAGTAAGGAATGATGTAGTTTGAGTAAAATTAAGGTGATGGATGAAGTTCTTGCCAATAAAATAGCGGCAGGAGAAGTAGTAGAAAAAACCATGAATGTAGTAAAGGAATTAGTAGAAAATGCAATCGATGCAGAAAGCAGTGAAATTACGATTCTATTAACCGATTCTGGAGTAAAAGAAATTGTTGTAATGGATAATGGAATAGGAATGGATGAAGAAGATGCAAAAATGGCTTTTTCACGACATGCTACATCCAAACTAAAAAATTTAGATGACTTGTTTTATATTGAATCGTTAGGATTTCGTGGAGAAGCATTACCATCGATTGCTTCTGTTTCAGATGTTTCTTTGACTACTTCAGATGGAAAAACAGGGACGCATATTACCTTACATGGTGGTAAAGAAATGAAAGTAGAACGTTCGGATTTACAAAAAGGAACGACTATTTCTGTTTCAAATCTATTTTATAATACTCCAGTGCGACTAAAATATTTAAAAAGTCTTTATGTAGAACTAGCCAATATTGTTGACTATGTAAATAAAATGGCTCTTTCATATCCCCAGATTAAATTTCGTTTAGTAAATAATGAAAAAGTATTATTGGAAACGGATGGTAGTGGAGATTTATTAAAAGTAATTTATGAAATTTATGGTGCTGATATATGTAAAAAAATGATTGATATTGCAGGAGAAAATGATGATTATTATATTAGTGGATTTATTTCTTATCCCGAAGTGACGAAAAGCAATCGTTCTTCTATTACGACATTAGTCAATGGCAGAGTAATTAGAAATAATGAGTTAAACAAAATTATCATTGACTGTTATCATACTTATATACCGAAAGATAAATTTCCAATCATTGTAATGAATATTGAAGTAGATCCCATTTTAATTGATATTAATATTCATCCAACAAAAATGGATATTAAATTTTCTAAATTAGATTCGTTAAAAGAATTAGTCATGCAAATTGTTTCTGAAAAATTAAAGCAAATTACTTTGATTCCCACGATTTCAGTTCGTGATACGGCTTCTATCAATGAAGTAAAAGAACAAATAATTCGAGAAGAAAAAAAAGAAGAAGTAAAAAAACAAGAATATGAAGAAGTAGTCTTAGATTTTGAAAGAGAAGAGATAAAAGAACAAGAGGAAAGTTCCAGTTCTTCTTCTTCTTCTCTAGAAGAAGTAAAGATTTCCGAAAAAAAGTATCGTATTAAGGAAATGATTCCCAAAGGCATTGTTTATCTTACTTATATTATTGCTGAAAATGAAGATGGTATGTATATCATTGATCAGCATGCTGCCGCAGAAAGAATTAACTATGAGAAAGTATTAAACGCATTAAAAGAAAAAGTCATCGTCTTTGATTTATTAGTTCCTATCAAAATAGAACTTCCAGCAAATGAATTTTTAATCGCAAAAGAAAATTTTTCTATTTTAGAGCAATATGGTTTTCAAGTAGAAGAATTTGGTTTAAACACCATCATTATTCGTAGCCATCCCAATTGGATTCCAGAAGATAGTGCTGAAGAATGCATTCGAAAAGTAGTTGATATGATTTGTACGAAGGAAGAATTTGATTTTGATCAATTTGTTTGGAGAATGACCGCTACGATGGCCTGTAGAATGTCAATCAAGGCCAATGATTATATTTCTTATGAAGACCAAGTTTATTTATTAAATGAACTTCGTAAATGTGAAAATCCCTTTACTTGTCCACATGGACGCCCTACGATTATTACTTATACAAAATACGATTTAGAAAAATTATTTAAACGTTCTCTTGATTAAATTTTGTTTTTTTGGTATAATATGCTACTAATTAGGGGTGATTTTAGTGGCAAAACAAAATTTATTTAGTAATGTATATCCGTTTACAACGGAAATGATTAGTGGGTATTTACCATCACTAGATGTAAAAAACAAAAAGATTCTCACAGTAGGATCTTCTTGTGACCAAGCATTGAATGCTTTATTGTTTGGAGCAAAACATATTACGGTTTATGATATTAATCCAAATACAGAACAATTTTATGAGTTAAAAAGAGAAATGATTTTAACCCATAGTAGAGAAAAATTATGCTATGAAATTGCGAAGATGAAAGGGATTCCTTTTGCTCATGATATTTATAGTAAGAGATTAATTCAAAAATGTAATCCTTATTTACAAAATAATGAAAACTATGAAGTTTTAAAGAAACGATTAGAACAAGATGATATAGAATTTATCGAGGGAGATATTTTCAATATGCAACCAGTTCTTCGTGAAGAAAGATATGACTGTATCATATTTTCTAATATCTTGCAATATATTGAAATGTTTGCACAAGAGGAGGATCCATATTCTTTTTTAGCACAAAACTTTATAGAATGGAAAAAGCATTTAAATCGTGGAGGAATTTTACAACTTCTTTATTTGTATCATTTTTCTGTTTATGAACGATATAAAAATGTAATTTCTTTACCAGTATATCATTTAAAAAATGTAATGGATGCTTTAAAAGGAATTCCTTTAGATATTTTATTTTTTGATGGTTTAGAACAAGGCTATCAAGATGCCGTTGTGACATATACGAAAAAAAGGTGAAACAATGAAAGAAATTATTGTAATTGTAGGTCCTACGGGAGTTGGAAAAACAAAACTTAGTATTGAACTTGCCAAAAAATTAGATGCAGAAATCATTAATGGAGATTCTGTTTCGATTTATAAAAAATTAAATATTGGTAGTGCCAAACCTAGCATAGAAGAAAGAGAAAATATTCCTCATCATTGCCTTGACATTTGTGATTTAGAACAAAATTATTCCGTGTTTCATTATCAAAAAGAAGTACGGCATATAATAGAAAATTTATCAAAAAAGAACAAACGAATAATTATCGTTGGCGGAACAGGTCTTTATATAAAAGCAACTCTTTATCAATATGAATTTCAAGAAGAAACAAATATTAAGACATATAATGAATATAGTAATGAACAATTAGTGAATGAATTAAAAAAATATGCTCCTGCGACAATACCACATCAAAATAATCGAAAACGATTAATTCGTCTATTAAATAAATGTGAAAATAATGAGCATATTGCAACCAAAAAAGATGAATTATTATATCCCATCAAAGTAGTTGGTCTAACGACTGAACGGGACTTTTTATATCAAAGAATTAACGAAAGAGTAGACCATATGATAGAAATGGGTTTAGTAGAAGAAGTAGAATCATTAAAAAAGTATTATCAAACGTCTCGTGTCTTAAATAGTGCCATTGGTTATAAAGAATTTGTTCCCTATTTATTTGGAGATCTTTCTCTAGATAAAGTAATTGAGCAAATAAAACAAAATTCAAGAAGATATGCCAAAAGACAATATACATTTTTTAAACATCAATTTCCAACCAAATGGTTTCAGGTAAACTTTTCTAATTTTGAAGAAACCATAAAAGAAGTATATGATTACATTGAAAAAGAAGCCAATTATTAGGCTTCTTTTACTTCTTGATAAACACTTTGGTCAAAGGTATGTTCTTTTTTTTCTAATTGTAATAATTGCTGGGTTGTTATTAGAAAGAAACTGTGATCTAATACATTTTCTTGCGTAGAAGTGACAGGGTCATCCCAAGTTAAATCAATATGATACCAAGATTGATTTAGATAAATTGCATTCCAAACATGATTAGAACTAGATACTTTATAACTTTTCACTCCCAATTTTTCCAAAAATAATTCCATCGCATCCGTATAACCACCACATAGTCCATAACCCTCAATTAGTGGTCCATAAGCAATATCGGATTTATAATTAATAATTTGATGATCACTACGATTACTATCATAAATACTATGATTAATAATATAATCATGAATGCGTCGTATATTATCTTCTACCGAGGCACCTACTTGAATTAATTCTGGAAGTAAGGTATCAATCTTTTGATTAATAATTTCAATGTCTTCTTCTGTATAATTTTTATCTACTTTTAAAGTAACACGTCCTAGATTATCATATTCTGTTTCAATATGCTTGAAACTGTTATAGGGATGAACAAAGTTATTAATATAAGATAATAAGGATTGATCATTTGCTAATTCCTTTACTTCCTCTAGACAAGTTTGATATTCACTAGGACAGTAAAATGTAAAAGAGTCTTTCCCCGCATTGATTGCTGTATAATAAATATTTAAAATATCTTGTTTACTATTAGGAGAAAAGTCATCAGTAATTTGAATATAATCAAAATCATAATCACGATAATAAGCATTTTTTTCCTCGAGTGTCACAGTATCATTTCTTCGTAAAATATATTTTTGTACAGACTGTAAAATAATATCTTTTTTGGTTGCAGCAAAATATAATCCAACTAGTAAAACGAATAATAAGATAAATTTCTTCATATATCCTCCAATTCTATAAACATTTTAACGTAAATTAAAATAGATGTAAATAAAAATGATTTTATTATACAGAATAGTTTACATCAAGAATTGTTTTCAGAAAGAGATAATTTTATAATGACAACAAAAAAACACAAATAATGTGTTTATTTCAATCATAATTATTGCATTGCATTTTTTGATTTTGTTAATCTTGATTTTAAACGAGCAGCTTTATTTTTATGTACTAGCCCGCTAGACATTGCTTTATCAATTCTTTGAATTGCAATATTTAAATTTTTTGTTGCTTCTTCCTTGTTTCCTGCTTTTACTTCTTTTTCAAATTTCTTAATTGCAGTTTTCATACTTCCTGCAACAAATGAATTTACTTGCTTTTTCTTTTCATTAGAACGCATACGTTTTTTCGCACTTTTAATATTTGGCATTTTCTCACCTCACTTTTTATAAACACATCCATTTTATCAAAAAAACAATAAAAAAGCAAATAAATTTCATCATTTTGGTAAATATTATCAATAGGTGATAAGAATGCATACGATTGATGTAGGAAACTTTCAACTAAGATCAGATTTAATTTTAGATAATATACCTAAGAATCATCCGGGAATAGAAGAAGAAAAAGAAGAAGATATCACAGTTTATCGAATGACTATTGATGATAATAATACCATCCAAGGAAAAGAAAAGGGAAAATACATTACCATTTCTTTTCCTGATATTACAGACAAAAATAATTTTAAAAAAGTAGAAAAAGTATTAATTCAAGAACTAAAAAAAATATTAGAACCTTATCATATCAAGGAACAAGACTCTATTTTAGTAATTGGTCTTGGAAATAGTAAATCTACACCAGATTCTTTAGGACCAAAAGCAATTGAGCAAGTATTAGTGACGAGATACTTATTTGAATTAGGAGAGGTAGAAAAAGGCTACAAAAATGTTGCTTCTTTTAAACCAGAAGTAACAGGTACCACAGGAATTGAAACAAAAGAAATGGTAGAAACTTTAGTAAAGACAGTACATGCTTCTTTTGTTATTGTAATTGATGCATTAGCATCGTCCTCCTTAGAGCGTGTCAATAAAACAATTCAAATTACAACAACAGGAATTCATCCAGGCAGTGGAATAGGAAATAATCGCAAAGAAATTAGCGAAGAAACCCTTCATGTTCCAGTAATTGCGATTGGCGTACCAACAATTGTAGATGCCGCGACCATTGTTAGTGATACCTTTCAATATATGATGAAACAATTTAGTTATAAAATAGATAATCTAGATAATCAAAAATTAAAACTAATTAGTGAAGGAATGCAAGATTATAGTGAACATCCCGATAATTTAACAAAAGAACAAAAGAGTCAAATATTAGGTATGCTTGGTACATTAAGTAATGAAGAATTTAAAAAACTAATTTATGAAGTATTATCTCCTATTGAATCAAATCTGATGGTCACTCCGAAAGAAGTAGATTTTGTTATAGAGAAATTAGGTTTATTAATTGGAAATGGAATTAATAAAAGTTTACACGAGCACTTTAATCCGACAAATTAATTCACTTATCTTTGCTACAGTAAAGATGGTGATTCTATGAAAAAACGCTTTATTACCAAGAAAAGAAAAAGAAAAAAGAGAAAGATTCTTTTCTTTTTTGTGTTGTTTCTTTTAGGAATCGTAATTAGTTTTTATTATTTAAATAAAAGTGCAATTAAAATCGATGATAAAACTTTTGTTTCTTTATTAATGGAAAAAAGTAATGCCCATCAATCTTCAAAAGAAGATTCTATTTTTAAAAATATTGTCTTAGACTTTATTAATCATTATCAAAATCCTGCGTCTCTTTTAGTTTCAAATTATACAAATAATACAACAAAAACCAAAAAGACTGCAGCAATCAAGGATAGTAAAAAGAAAGAAGATCCTCCATTAGATCCTCTAATTTATATTTACAATTCTCATCAAACAGAACAATACAAACCAAGTGATTTTTTAGAATTTAGTATTAATCCAACGGTAATGATGGCAGACTATATATTAGAAGATATCTTTTTAAAAAACAATCTAAAAAGTATCGTAGAAGAAGGCAATATTGAAGATATTTTAAATAAAAATAATTGGAAGTATGCCTCCAGTTATAAAGCCAGTAGAAGTCTTATGGAACAAGCGAAGATTACGTATCCTACGTTAGAATATTTTATTGATGTGCACCGCGATAGCTTATCTAGAGATAAAACGACGATTGAATTAAATGGAAAAAGTTATGCAAAAACAATTTTTTTAATTGGCCTGGAAAATCCAAATTATCAGAAAAATTTAGAATTTACCACAAAAATTAATAATAAATTAGATGAAAAATATCCTGGTTTATCAAAAGGAATCTATCAAAAAGGAGGAGAAGGAGTCAATGGCGTATATAATCAGGACTTTTCTCCTACCACTATTTTAATTGAAATTGGCGGAGAAGAAAATACTACTACTGAAGTATTAAACTCTACTTTAGCATTTGCAGAATGCTTTATGGAGGTGATTAAAACAAATGAAGGGTAAAGATATTGCTCGATTTGTAATTTTAGTTTTCATCATTTTGTTCATTGCATTATATACATCACAAGCAAGTGGTTATTACCCGAATACCGAAAGTAAAAAAACCACCTTAACAGAAGACGCAATTGAAAAATTTGAACAAGATGTAAAAGAAGGAAAAGAAATTGTTGCCAAAAACTATTTACAAGAAGAAAAACACTATAATAATAAAGCCTCCAAATTAGGAATGAATATCTCAAATTTAATCGAAAAGGGATTTAATAAGACAATGAATGCATTCTTTAAGGAAATTGATAAAGCGGTAAAAAGCAAGTAAATACTTGAATTAACATAAAAATTTTACTATAATGATTTTAAGAAGAAAAGAACAACTTTTCAGTAATATAATAATATAAGAAAGAGTGTTAATATCATGGGGAAAGTAGAATTAAAAGATTATATATTTTATGGTATTTTTGATTTAGAAAATAGCAAAGAGAAGAATTCTATTCAATATGGAGTAAAAAGAAAAAAGGGATATCATAGTCATGAGGATTATTTTACATTCTTTGTTGGAATAGAACCTAATTTATTTTACAATGCGAGTATATCTTCCGATTGGAATGAATCATTAGGAAACATGGCCGCTGCAGGAAGTATTATGTTTGCTAATTCCGCAACAGAGGTGGAAGATTTAGAACATCGACTTTATCTTCTTTATTTACCTAGTGATCTAAAAGAGTTTCAATTAAATGATTTAGAACGTTACCTAGAACAGTTAAAAGGAATTCATTTTGAGGTAGGAGTCTATGGGATAGTACATAATGAATTTATAAAAGAAAGAGTAAAAAAAGATTTTGATTCCTATACGTTTGTCCAAAAGTATTTAAAAGAACAAAGAAAACAAATAGATGAACGAAAGACATTAGAACAAAAATTAGAAAAAACGATTCAACAATATGAACAAGGAGTAGATCATACTGTAAAGGGAATTAGAAAATTATCAAAGGATACAAAAAAACTAAGGCAGGATATAGAAAAACTTTACGAAAAATATGGAATCCCAGAAGAAGATTATGAAAAACCAAAAACAAAATAAACCAAATACAAATTCTATCATTATTCCGACAATATGGAATAATGATACCTATTCTATATTCCAAAAAAGTCTATTTACCAAAAAAGAAGAACAGTTTTTAGCATTTAATCAAAAACTGATCTTTTCTTCTTATGAAATGATAGGAATCCGTACTCCAATTTTAAAAAATATTGTCAAAGAAATAAAAAAAACAGACTATATTTCCTTTTTAAACGTAATGCAATTTCAATATTATGAAGAAATATTATTAGAAGGATTTATAATTGCCCATATAGATGATAAAGATATTTTTTTGTCTTATTTTAAAAAATTTCTTACACATATTGATAATTGGGCAGTTTGTGATATGGGAATTGCGAGCATGAAAATTTTTTCTTATCATCAAAAAGAGTTTTTCCCATTTGTAAAAAAATTATTAAAAAGCAAAGAGGAATTTATCGTTCGGGCTGGAATTGTTATTCTTATGAATTATTATTTAGAAGAAGAATGGTTAGATAAGATCTTTTCTCTTTTGAATTCCATCATAACAGATCAATATTATGTACAGATGGCAATTGCGTGGCTATTAAGTATAAGTTATATTAAATTTAAAAAAAAGACTCTCATATATTTAAAAGAAAATTCATTAGATACCTTTACTCATAATAAAGCAATTCAAAAAATTAGAGAATCGACGGTTGTTTCCAAAGAAGAAAAAGAACAAATCCTTATGTTAAAAAAATAAAACAAAGAGCGATTTTGTTTTATTTTCTTTTTTGCAATATCTTTTTCTCTTGGTAAGGTTGAAAGTCAAAATCAAAATAGGTGTAGTAAGGATTCTTTTTTGTTTGTTCTAAATACTTTGTTATTTCACATGCCGCTTGAGGTGAAATTTGATTAATGCGCTTTGGTCCAGTTTCGGTTTGAACCAAAGGAATGATATAGCGAGATTTTGATTTTACATTAACACAGTATTTATTTTCTAATGGAGAAAGATTGCGATATACAGAGGAAACATTTTGAAATTTTTTAAAACTTTCAGAAAGATAAGCATCAGACTCATATAAAATTTTTTCGATGATTTCTTTTTCAGAACATTGATAAAAGTCATCAACAGATAAATAGCCCGCAATTACCATTGATTTACAAATATCAGCAAAAAATTGCATTACCATTCTTGCTTTATCATTGATCCATGCTGGCCATAACTTGGAAATAATATGAATATATTCTTCCACAATTTCTTTGTGTTTAAATCCTAATTCTTCTATCCCTTGTTCATTTTTTAAAATGATTACATCATTATATATTTTTGCGATTTTGTCTAATTCCCATACCCGAAAAAAAGTAAGACCACTAGAAAAGGTATATTCAAAACGATCAGATGATAATTTGGGTATATCATTATCGGCAATGGGATATATTTTATAATTACATATTTCGTCTAACGCAATGTGATCTCTATCTAGAAGCATCATGATTTCTTTTGAATTTTGAATCATTGCCGTTGTTCTTTCTTCCGTAGACTCTTGATGTTCACTATCGCCATTCATAAAATCAATACAATGTTTAAATGTAGGTGTAGCAATATCATGAAATAATCCAGCTAAAGCTTGTTTCTTATCATGTGTAAAATGCCATAGAATAAGAGCAACACCAACACTATGATCCAAGTTGGAAAACCAATATTTTAAATTAAAATATGGAGAATAATCCATACCACAACTCATACTTGTTTTACCAATTCTTTGCATTTCCTTCGTCGCAATATATTCTTCTAACCAAGAAGGAAAAGTAGGGGATAATATTTTAAAATAATTCTTCACTTCAGGATTTAAATTTTTATAATATGTAATCATCTTTAAAACCTCCCATTACTTAGATTAGTATATCTTTGATAGAAGAAAAAAACAAGAATTTATTGATATAATTCTTGTTTAATTAAATCGAAATTTTCATTCATAATATTAATATAGGTTTTATCTGTACTTCGTTCTTCATCAGAAATATTATTTAATGGATGAAGTTTTAATTGCTTAATGGAAGGATTTTCTTCCATTAAACGTTGTGCATTTTGATTTAGTGTTTCACCCTTATAAGAATAAAAATAACTAATTTCTTCCTCATCAATTGCCTCTTGAACATCGCTTATTGTTTTTGCGGTTGCTTCCTGATCAAGACAGATCACTTTTATGCCGAAATTTTCTAAATATTTTAGAGAACTATTTGTCACTACAATTTTTTTTCTATCGGTATTTTCTACCGCTACACGATAATTGGCATCTAATTCAGATAAACTTACTTTTAATTTTTCGTAATCTTCATCAATTTCTTTTTTTAAATAATTATTGGTAATATATTCCTCTAAACCAAGTCTTACATTTTGAGCCATCATAAGTAGAGAAGAGGGATTTAACCATAATTCCTCAGGGGAATATTTTGTTTCTAATACATAAGCTGTATCGATAATTTTTAAATCGGGATTTAAAGATAATAAATCCACTGCTAATGCTCTTTCTTTTTCTAATAGTCCATTATAAATAAATAAGTCTGATTTACTATAATCTTGTTTTTGTTTTTTACTAATTTTATAATTATTAATATCGACACCATCAGGATAGATAGAAGTAATAGTAGCATGATTTGCATACAATTTCTTCGTAATATATTCATTTGGATAATTTGTCACAACAATATGAATATTATCCATATTATCCTCTACACAAGCAGTAGATAAAAAAACAAAACATAAAACAAGAATAAGATAAAAGATATTTTTATATTTTTTCATTCGTATTTCCTCCTTTTTTCATGATTGGTACAGGGTCATACCCATATTTTCCTCCCGGATGACAACGAAAGACTCGTTTGATTGCTAGAATACTTCCTTTCATAGAACCATATTCGGTAATCGCTTGTTTGGCATATTCAGAACAAGTAGGAATAAAACGACAAGATTGATGCCAAGAACCAGGAATTTTTTGATATATATGAATGATAAAGAGTAAAATTTTTTTCATATCATCACCAATTTCTTTTCCTTTATCATAACTGAATTTATTTTACTATATATTTTTTATTTTAGCAATTATAAGTGTACTAAATTTTAGAATTTTGATATAATTGATATGGTGATAAGGAATGAAAGAATTATTTCAAAAATTAAAAATTAAGCCAAAAGATATCAGACTATATGATACTGCATTCTCTCATAGTTCCTATGCCAATGAACATAAAGCAAAGCAAGACTATGAACGTCTTGAATTTTTAGGAGATGCCGTAGTAGATTTAGTTGTTGCAGACTATTTATATTCCCATAAAAAAGAAACCGAAGGAGAAATGACCAAGGTCCGTGCTAGTTATGTATGTGAAAATGCATTATATGAGTATTCCCTTGCTTTAGGATTACAAAACTATATTAAAGTAGGACATGGTGAAAAAAAAGAGGGAGGAAACTATAAAAAAGCGATTGTTGCGGATATTTTTGAAGCATTAATGGGTGCCATTTATTTAGATTTAGGTTATGCAACTGTAAGAAGAGTGATTAATGATATTATTGTTCCTTATATAGAAGATCCTAATACAACATTTTTTAGTGATTACAAAAGTGCGTTGCAAGAATATGTACAAACAGAACAAAAGAATTTATATTATGAATTAATTAAAGAAGAAGGCCCTGCGCATGAGAAAAAATTTACTGTTGAAGTAAGAATTGATGAAATTGTCTATGGTCAAGGAGAAGGCGGTTCTAAAAAAGAAGCAGAACAAGAAGCAGCAAAAGTAGCATTAGAAAAACTCGTAGTAAAATAAGTTGTAAAATTGACTAAAAAGTGTTATAATTAGATATGTTCTTTTACGTCCCTTATTTTGTAATAAAATTTAAGAAAGGAGAAAATAATGAGTAAAATTAAAATTTTTAGTTTGGGCGGATTAAATGAAAATGGAAAAAACATGTATGTAGTAAAGGTAGATCAAGATATTTTTGTTTTTGATGCCGGCTTAAAATATGACAATGATTTAAATTTAGGAATTGATTATATGATTCCTAACTTCGATTATTTAATAAAAAATAATAAAAAAGTAAAAGGAATTTTTTTAACGCATGGCCACGATGGCAATATGGGAGCAGTTCCTGATATTTTAGAAAAATTACCAACCATTCCAATCTATGGAACGAAACTTACATTGGAAATGGTAAAGAAAGATTTAACGCAAGAACAATTAAATCATGCGAATTTAAAAGAGATAAAACCTCACTATAAAATGGAGTTTGGAAAAAATGCAATTTTTCCTATTAGTGTAACACATTCCATTCCTGATGCTTTATGTTATGTTTTATATACAGAAGATGGCGCAATTGTCTATACGGGAGACTTTGTCTTTGATTCTACGGTCAAAGGGGCTTATAAAACAGATATTGGAAAACTTGCTTATGTTGGAAAGCAAGGTGTACTATGTTTATTAGCCGAGTCAATGTATGCAGAAAAAAAAGGACATACGAGTCCCAATAATCGAGTAGCCGATTTTATTCGAGAAGTGCTTCATAAAAGCGAAAATCGAATTATCGCTACCATATTCCCTGCACATTTCTATCGAATTCAAGAATTGTTTGATGAAATTTCTAAAACACATCGAAAAGTAGTTATCATGGGAAAGAACTTACAAGATACCATTCATAAAGCAATCGAAGAAGGATACTTAGATATTCAAAAAAATAGAATTGGTTCATTAACAGATATTGAGCAAAAAGAGGTTATCATACTTATTTCTGATGAAAAAGAAAAACCATTTGCTAATTTAGAAAGAATTATCAAAGGATATGATAAATATATAAAAATAAAAGAAACAGATACAATATTTATTACCGAACCAAGTTATGCAGGAATTGAAAAAAGAATGGCAGTGGTCATGGATGAGATTGCAATGCTTGGAGCCAGTGCAGTAAGTCTTTCTAGTAAAAAACATCTTCTTCATCATGCTTCCCGTGAAGATTTAATGTTAATGATTAATCTAATGAATCCAAAATATTATTTTCCAGTAAAAGGCGAATATCGTAATCAATATGCAAATGCAGAAATTGCAGAAGAATTAGGAATTCCCAAAGAAAATATTATTTTAAAACAAAATGGAGATGTCGTAGAATTTATTGATGGAAAAAATACCAATTCTACAGAACATATAGAAGTAGATGAGATTTTAATTGATGGAAATAGTCAAGGGGATATTGGAAATTTAGTATTAAAAGATCGTGAAATGTTAGGAGAAAATGGAATTGTCATTATTAGTTGTACTTTAGATCATAAATCAAAGGAGATTATTGGTGGTCCAGAAATCTTAACAAGAGGGTTTGTTTACGTAAAAGAAAACCAAGATTTATTAGAAGAAACAAAGCGCTTATCCAAAGAAACGATTATGGAAAATATTGAGATAAATACAACGCGAGTTGACTATTCAAAAATAAAAAACGAAGTACGTGATAAATTAGGTAAATTCTTTTATAAAGAAACGGAAGCAAAACCGATGATTATTACGGTAATACAAGAAGTATAAAGATTGGCATTTTAATATTCCAATTGAAATGCTTTTCTGTCCTTGTAACTCAGTTGGATAGAGTAATCGCCTCCTAAGCGATAAGTCGGCAGTTCAAATCTGCCCAAGGACGCCAGATTGTTAGAAAATGTCTTGATTTTAAATAATTTCAAGACATTTTAATTTAAAAGAACCTTATCAATTTCAAAACCGTAAAATACTATATATTAGAAGCAAATATCGTTCCAATCATCCTCTTGGATTTGGACCTAGAACATTTAAGTAGAAGATGATTATACTGAATTGAAAAATATTGATAAATTTTAAAGGAGGAGGAATATGTTAGAATCAAAAGAATATGGTTCCATAAAATTAAATAAAGAAACCATATTTCATCATTATATTTCCCAAAACAAAGAAAAATTAGACTTATATAACCAAGCTGTGATAGATGGAAAAATCATTGATTTTGATCAGGTAATAGTAACCAGATTACGAAAGTTATATTATGGGATGTATTCTGGCTTAATATATATGTATTTTGAACCAACACATTTTAATAATATTGGAAATAAAGCTGAACTAATGACTCATGTATTAGAAGATAAACAATATCAACTAGTACATGGGGATACCGATTCTACTAGAAATATTCCGTTCTTTAGGTATGGTGTAGAGCATCTTGATTATAATTCATGGTTCGAGGTCCAAGAAGGGCAAAAAGTATGGGTATATGATTTATTTTCTATGTTAAAAATAGAAAAAAGTGTATATAATAGATTAGAAAATCCCACTGTTACAAAAATTGTTTCAAAGGATGCAATTATGTCGAATCCAGGAAGAGATAGAGAGGATTATACTTTTCATGCGGATTTTGGTGATTTTATGCTAATAGAGATATTACCCAAAATGGAACAAGCCATGGCATCTCATCCATTTTCAAAAATTCTAGCTCCAGAAATAACTAGATATAAAAAAGACATAGATTTTGATAATATGATTACGGAAACGCATGAAATATTAGAAGAAATTCAAAAGAAATCACGTTAAATGATTTCTTTTATTTTTTTAAAACTAAAATTTGTTTTGCTTTACAATCACCATCATAAGTTCCAACGTTAGAATCACCTGCAGTATAGCCATAGGTTGAATAATTTGGAGTAGGGTATAATTCAGTTTCCATATTACCTAGTTGGTTTTTTATCGTATTTCTGTATTCTCCTATAGTGATGATGGAAAGGGGGATGGAATTACATTCATTATATTGTTTAAAAAATGCTTTTGCTCCTCTCATAAAAGCTTGATAAATACCGTCTACTGCC